>CANQGW010000062.1 GCA_947623555.1 uncultured Clostridia bacterium | reverse complement strand
TAAAAGCAACAGCACAAGATAATGAAGCAGGACTACCAGAGCAAGTACAATTTAAGTATTATATAAAAGAAAAAAACACACCGGGAGCAGAATACAAATTAAAAGAAACAAACTCAGTAATCAATGCAGAAAAAGGAGGGACAGGAGGAACAGCGACAACAAATTTGTATACATTTGAGACATTAAAACAAAGTACAGACTATGAAATAAGAGTAGAAGTAGATGATAGACAGCCCAATACAGGAATAGGAGAGGTAAATGGAAGAACAACGGGCTTACCAAGTGCAAGTGATGAAAACAATAAAGTACAAATAAAAGACCCACAGTGGAATCTAGATGGAACAGCAAATATACCAGTAGAAAAAGGTGGAGAAGCAGCAAAAGATGGAGACATAATAATACAATACAAAATAGGAGACGAAAATACATGGCATGATGTAACAGATGGAAAAGTACCAAATGTAGGATTAAATCAAGAAGTACATTTAAGATATTGGGATGGAACAAATAACGGAGTAGAAACTAAAACAACATTAAAAGATCAAACCCCACCACAAGTAACAATAAATACAACAGCACAAAAAACAAATTCACTAACAGTAACAACTAATGTAACAGATAATGAAGCAGGGTTACCAGAGCAAGTAACTTATAACTATTATATAAAAGAAGAAAGTGCAACGCAATACGAAAGCAAACCAGCAAAAACAGTAACAAGAGAAAATAATGTAAAAACATCAAGTGATACTTATACATTTGAAGGATTAAAACAAAAGACAACATATGAAATAAAAGTAGAAGTTGCAGATAGAACACCAAATAAAGGAAATAATACAACAAAAGGAACAACTTTAGAAATGCCATCAGCCAAGGATCCTAACAATGGGTTAACAGTAAAAGATCCTATATGGAAAGGAGATGGTACAGCAGAGTTACCAGTAGAAAAGAAAGGGACGAACGATTACCAAATACAATATAAAGTAGGAAATGGAGAGTGGCAAAATTTACCAACAACAGGAAAGGTACCAAACTTACATTTACGAGATACAGTAGAATTAAAATTATGGGATGGAATAAATGGAGGAGAAACAACATCTAAAACAATAGAAGAAAAAGAAGCACCAAAAGTAACAGTAAGCAAGACAGGAAAAACAACAAATTCAATATCAGTAAGTGTAACAGCACAGGATTTACAATCAGGATTACCAGAAAACGTAACATTTAAATATTATATAAGAATAAGTGGAACTAATACTTGGCCAACTGATCCAACCGCTACACATACAGAAGTAAGAAGAACAAATATAGCTAATGCATCAGACTCATATACATTTACGGGATTAACTCAAACAACAAATTATGAGATAAAAGTAGAAGTAACAGATAATGCAAATAATAAAGGAGAAGGAACAAATAGTGAAACAACAGACACAATGCCAACAGGAACAAACAATATAACACTTAAAGGTCCAACATGGGATCCGGTAGCACATACAGCAACTGTACAAGTAACGACATCACAAACAGGATATAGAATACGTTATTGGACATCAAAAAATCAATCACAGCATCAAGAAATAGAAAATAATAAAACAATAACAGTAAAAGAGAATAATACGACAGTATATGCAGAGTTATGGGATGGAGTAAACACAAGCTCAAGTGCAAGTGCGGTATCAATGACGATAAATGATAATACGGGGCCATCAATAGATACACCAGTATTTACAGTAACAACAAATTCAATAACAGTAAAAACAGCCGCAAATGATACGCAATTTGGTATGCATAGTCCACCAACATATAATTTTTATATAGCAGAATCAACAGGTAGTTATTCGACATCTCCAACAACAAGTCAAAATGGAACATATACATTTAACAATAGAAAAGCCAATACACTATACAAAATAACAATAGAAGTATCAGACTATGTAGGAAATAAAACATCAATAGAAAAGACAGCAACAACTTTAGGAATGCCAAACGGAGATGATCAAACATTAGGAATATATTTTGAATCAGAAAATTGGAATGCAAATACTCATAGAGCAACAGTAGCATTAAAGAAGAAAAAAGCAAATGATGGTTTTAATATTCAATATAAAATAACAGATAATGGGGGATGGAATAACCTAGGAACAGAAGGAACTTATACTATACAAGAGCAAAGCCTTGGAACAAAAATAATTGCAAGACTAGCAGATGGAACATCTACAACAGATGCGAACTATAGTAGTGAAATAAACAAAATTATAACAGATGTAACAAAGCCAACAGTAGAATCAGCACAACAAGAAACAACCGATTGGAGACAATCTAAGAAAATAACTGTTAACGCAAAAGATAATGAATCAGGAATACTAGCCTATGCAATAACAACAGGAACTACGCAACCTGCAGATAAAGATTGGATCCAAAGTAGTGGTAACACATGGACAAGTACTAATTTATATGGAAAAGGAACATATTCGGCATGGGTAAAAGACGTGGCAGGAAATGTATCATTAGGTAAAACAGTTGAGGTAAATAATATAGATACGACAAAACCAAATATATCAATAACTGGAGAAATTAATAAGGTAGCTAAATCACAAAAAGCGACGATAACTATATCAGACGATAGCTCAGGATTTGCTTCTAGTTCTTATACTGTATATTATGAATGGA
>CANQGW010000061.1 GCA_947623555.1 uncultured Clostridia bacterium | reverse complement strand
AGCGGAGTGTGTTGCCCCTTTTACTCTTTGATGTTACAAACTACTCCACAGCTTTTATAGCTTGTGAGACTGATATATGGGGGTGGTTAGCAATGGGAGAATCTTTAATAGTAATTACATACCTATTGTTCTATGGAATAATAGGAACATCTCTTATAAACCTTGCCTTGTTAATCATCATTTGTTTTTTGTTACATAGGCAATAAAAATAACCATTCTGCTTTGCACGGGCGAATGGTTATTTAATTATTCAATCGGCAACCACTTTCGTGGTTTCTCATTTCTTAAATTTATTATACACACTTTTAATAATTTTGTCAAATACTTTTTTCACTAGTCAATTAATAGTTCCTTCACTCGTCAGCTAACATTAATATATTTATATTATTTATTATATTTTTGTAATTATTTATTGAAAAATAAAAATTAATAAAAATATTTATATTTTTATTACATGCTCTCTATCTCTCTTTTCAACATTTCTTCCTCCTTTGCAACTTTTCTTTAAGGTTTATACTTAAAGAAAAGTTTTTTAGTTGGGCTGAACAGATTAAATTTAGTATTTTCAACGTTTTGGACTGGTTTTGTTTAGTTGGTAGTTGTGTGAAAAAAGATTAAAATAAATTAGCAGAAATTAAAACAAAGGATTTAATCTTTATAATATCTTTCTAAAATAGTTATAGTCTTGTCTAAACTTTGAGATGTATGAACAACAGAAACAATTTGAATTTCGTCTTTTTTTATATAATAAATAATTCTATGTTTTTTATAGAGTAATTGCCTAAAACTAACATTGTTTAGTTTAAACATAACTTTTCCCATCTCATTACTCCATAAAAGTTGATTAGTAAATTCAATTAAGGAACTAATATAATCCTTTATATTATGTTCTTCTGCTTTTGATATTTTTATAAAATTTTGCAACTGTTCTATTGCTAAAGGTGTCCATTTTATTACCATTTTGAAATTTCCTTTAGTAATTGTTCTGTTGTAATGCTCTCGCCATCTTCTGCTTGTCTATATCCTTTTATAATACTACCAATTAAAAGTAATAGTTCTGCTACTTGTTCATCTGTTGCATTATCTGGCAAATCGTTAATAATTTGTAATGCTAATTCTTTCACAATAATCACCTACTTTTTACATATTAGTATTATTATAACACAATAAAAAATATTTTACTACTAATTATAAATAAAAAATAAATTTAAAAATAAAATAAATTACTATAAATTAGCCAAAATTCAAAACTAAAAAATCAATTAGCAAAAGCATATATAGCAATACAAAGAGTAATGCTCTCTATCTCTAATCAGTATAATTATCATTTCACATAAAGTACGACACGGAAACCGAAGCTAGGAGCATTTGTATAAGTCACCCCATATCCACCCAAGCGGATAGAGACTGGGTTACTGCCACCGGGGACGTCGAAGTTACCTCCACGAAGAACAGCGTACTTCGTACCGCTGTCTTGGTTATCATGATATCCATATTCTGTTGTCCATTCGTACATATTTCCTGCCATATCATATATATTTTTTAATTTTGTACTATTACTTGCTCCTGTTGCCATTTCTACATAATGATCATATGTGTATTTTGTATCACTATCATAATTATTATAGTTTGTTTCTTCACCTTCAGAAAATTGGTATGAAACTTTATATCCAGATATGAATATTCCATATTGATAGTTCTTTCCTATGCACCAAGCATTACTTACGTCATCTCCACGTTTAAGTAAATGCTCTGCAAATAAACAACTGTCTTCTGCTATTTGATTTTCTCCAGTACTATTTCGATAGTTCCCATATTTTGTACTATCTTTTTCTATTCCTTCGTATTCTTTTGACATCCATGTTACAACTGTATCCCACGCCGTTCCATCTATTAATTGACTTCTTACTCCGTAAGTTTCTCCGCTATACATTCTTCCTGATACTTCTTTAGCATTTGTTTGACTTATTAAATTCCAGCATTGATTTCCTGCTTTACTTACTGGTTTTAAATTTTCCCCAGTTTTTGTTTGCGTCGTATCTTTTGAATTTGCATCTTTATAACTTTTGTCAGATGTACTTTCATCAACATAAAAATCTGCATTACTTGGTACTCCTGCTTCATATCTCGCTATATAAAATCCTCCATTATTTTGTACACTTTTCTTATTTTCTGTTTCATCTACTTCATCTTTCCAGTCACTATATGCCCTATAATAACGTGTGTACCATCCTTTATCCTTATTTTCTCCATCAGCTATATAAGAACTGTCGTTGACCTGTTTTACTTCATATTCATATTTTTTGTATTCACCATTTTCACATGACACCCACACAAATTCATTTCCTTCGATATCTGCTATTACTACTCCATTTTCTATTAGTTCTTCTTCTTTTACTTTAAATCCTTTTGGCACTGTCATTGTCTTTCCACTTTCATCTTTTATTTGCTTATTTACAGTAAATATTGTTCCTTTTTGTATTGCTTCTTTTACTGTATCTGGCAAACCTTCTCTTTCAAACTCTTCTAATTGATTAACTAGTTTTCCTACATCCTCTTGCTCTTGTTTTATAGATTCATCTGTTTTTTCTTTTGCTTTTTGGGCACCATTTATTATTCCATTTTCTCCAAATACAGCTGTTATACTTACACCTGCTAATATTAATAATACCACTATGGTTACTACTAATGCAATTAGCGTTATTCCTTTGTTTTTCAACACTTCTTCCTCCTTCGCAACTTTTCTTTAAGGTTTATACTTAAAGAAAATTTTTATATGTTTATGATAGCAATAAAAGCCTA
>CANQGW010000060.1 GCA_947623555.1 uncultured Clostridia bacterium | reverse complement strand
ATTTGATGTGTTTTTTAAACTTCTTTCATTTAACTCTTTTCCCAATTTTTCTGAACTTTCATTTTCCATATATGACTTTAATTTTACTGATAATACATTTTGTTCTAAATATTCTCTTTCACTTGTTATTAATGTTAAGTCTGCTGCTTTTTGGGCTCCCCTTATTATTCCATTATCTCCAAATACTGCTGTTATACTTACTCCTGCTAATATTAATAAAACTACTATGGTTACTACTAATGCAATTAACGTTATTCCTTTGTTTTTCAACACTTTTTCCTCCTTCGCAAATTTTCTTTAAGGTATATACTTAAAGAAAAAGCAAAAATGCTTGTAAGACGCGGTTCCGCTCAATTACAAGCATTTTTTTAAGTTTAAAAAATGAGGAAAATTTTAAAAATTTGATTAAAAAATTTATATAAAACTTTGGTGTTTTTCCTTGACATTCTAGGGTTTTATTGCTATCATAAACATATAAAAATTTTCTTTAAGTATATACCTTAAAGAAAATTTTTTTATTATTTTTAATTAGTTTTATTATTTTATTTGTTTTTTTATAAAGTGCATTAAATATTTAATTAAGCTATAAATAGTATTACAAAATCTAATTTTCTTTTAATATTGGATAACCGTTATTTTTATTTTCTGTATCTTTTACCCAAACTGTTTCTTCATTTTCTGAATTTAGTTCGTCTACAAATGATGCAGTTCCTTCTGGTACATCAATATCTTTCATTTGTGCTTCTGTTCTGCTTTCAGCGGTTTCATTTATATCTTTTAAATTTACTGCACCTTCGCATGTACCTTCTAAATAATAGCAATTTGTAACTGTTGTATTTTCTAAATTTCCTGTTCCTAAAATTCCTCCGAATATTAATATTACTACCTTGGTTTGTTGCACTGACATTTCCTATATTATAACAATTTGTTATTGTAGTACCAGTTGTACCAGTAGATTCAACACATATTCCCCCGATATAGTTAGTAATTCCTTTTACTTCTCCTACATTATAACAATTATCTATAGTAGAAGTTGATGTATATCCTACATTCCCTGCTATTCCGCCAACACCATCATGCCCATTTATCTCTTTCTTATTATAACATTGTTTTATTGTAGATTCAGTGTGTAGGCTTCCACTTATTCCACCTACTTGAGTTATGCCATTTTCTAAAATTCCTATCTTTCCTTCATTAGAACAATTATATATTATAGAGTTAGTATTTGCCAGTCCAGTTATGCCACCAAACTGTACTTTCCTTTTACCTGCTTCCGCTATTGTTTTTACTTCGTTATAATTATGTGAATTTCTTATTTCACTCTGTTTTGCATATCCTACCATTCCTCCTGCTACTACATGATATAATTGATCTGTACTTAATACACCATCTCCTATTATTATTCCATTATTATTACAATTATCTACTACGCTTTTTTCACTATAACCTGCTATTCCACCAACATGTTGCCCTCCTCTTATCTCTCCATCATTACTACATGATGTAACTTTGTTTCCCTCTTGTTTTGTATCTCCTACTATTCCTCCTACATCTTGATATGATCCAATTATTTTTCCTATATTTTTACTTTCTGTTATATTTCCACTATTCCAGCCTGTTATTCCACCTACATTTTCCGATGCTATTCCTCTACTTTCTATTGTTCCCCTGTTTTCACATTTTTCTATTAATGGTGTTGTTCCACCATTAGACCCTGCTATTCCACCAAAATCTCCCTTTATACCAGATATATTACCCCTATTAGAACATTCTTTTATTCCGATTATAGTTTTTACCTGTTATTCCACCAACGTAAGCTTCTGCGAATTTTCCTGGATCTATCGTTTCATTTTCTGTTATTTTCGCACTATTACTACTTGATGTTATTTCTCCATAGTTCTCACCAGTTATTCCTCCTACATATTGTTTTGCAGTTATTTCTCCTCCTTCTGTTTTTACTCTATCTATTGTTCCATAGTTTCTTCCTACTAATCCTCCTACACAGTTTTTGGTTGATGTTATATTTGCATTTGATATTACTATATTTTTTATATTACTTTTATCTCCACAGTAACCAAATAGACCCATATAATTACTTTCTTCTTCATTTATATATAGGTTTTTTATAGTATGCGCTCCTCCATCAAAACTTCCTTTAAATTGATGGTTATTATTTCCTATCGGTATAAATCCGCCCTCCTGTTGTTAACTCTGTTTTTAACTCTTCTGTACCATTTGCTTTATTTATATCCCCATAATCTGTTCTTGTGTAATCCACATACGACAAAGTTGAGTTGAAATCTAGGTTTATCCCTAATTTTACCACTTTTTCTTCATAACTATTTCCTTCATTTACATTATTAGAAAATGTTACTAGGTCTTCTATACTTTCTATTAAATATGGATCCTCTTCTGTTCCTTTTCCCGCTAACTCTCCTGCTTTTGCATCTGATACTTGTGTTGCTTCTCCTCCTGTTAACATACTATCTAGTTCATCCAAAAGCTCTGTTAAATCTTTTCTTTCATTTTTTACAGCTTCATTTGTTTTTTCTTTTGCATTTTTGGCCCCGCTTATTATTCCATTATCTCCAAATACTGCTGTTATACTTACTCCTGCTAATATTAATAAAACTACTATGGTTACTACTAGTGCAATTAGCGTTATTCCTTTGTTTTTCAAGGTTTTTTCCTCCTTCGCAAGTTTTCTTTAAGGTATATACTTAAAGAAAATACAAAAATGCTTGTAATAAGCTACACCGCTTAATTACAAGCATTTTTTTGTGTTCAAAAAAGAAGAAATTTTTTAATTTTTTCGAAAAAATATTTATGACAAACTTTTCTTTTTTTCCTTGACATTCTAGGCTTTTATTGCTATCATAAACATATAAAAATTTTCTTTAAGTATAAACCTTAAAGAAAATTTTTTTGTTTTTTACTT
>CANQGW010000059.1 GCA_947623555.1 uncultured Clostridia bacterium | reverse complement strand
ATTATTTATACTCCAATTATTTTCGTTTATATTTGGAGATATAAATTAAATTAGGAGGCGATTGTGTATGAATGTACATGAATTAAACGAATTAATTGAACAACGAAAAGAGGAGATATTTGAAGGAAATTATAGTTATAATTTTTACTCAGAAATGTATTCCAATTGGAAATTGCTTATTAAATTTTTAGAAGAAAACAATCTTCAGTATAATGAAAAAACTAAAGAAGAATTTTTAAAATATGCTAAAAATTTAAAAAATGATAAGACATATCTTAATACAATTCATTGTATTGAAGCTCTTGAAGGTCTAGATGTTTTAAAGAAAAATAAATTTACTTCTAGACTACAAAAAAGAACAAAAGAATATAATTTTGGAGAATATCACAATAATATTATAAAAAAATATATTGAAGAATGTACCGATTATAATTCAAGAAAAACAGTATATGATAAGAATACAATTGTAATAGAAATTGTAAAATTTTTTGTTGAAAATGATATTAATACTTATTATAAACTAAAAGAAAAAAATGTAAAAGATTTTATAAATATTTACTTACAAATGGAAAGTCAATCTAATAAAAGGAGATATAATTGGGTCTTTAAAGATTTCTTATTATTTCTATATAATAATCATTATACTGAAATAAATTTTTCTTATTTAATTGATAATTTAAAAACCGAAAAAAAGAAACTTCCTACAATATGGAGCGAAGATGAAATTGAAAAAATTGTTAAAGCATTGCCTTGTTTTACACCAACTGAAATTAGAAATAAGGCGATTGCTTTATTAACTATACGTCTTGGAATTCGAATTTGTGATATAAAAAATCTAAAATTTAAAAATATTCACTGGAAAGAAAATACAATATCCTTTATTCAAATCAAAACAAAAAAGCAAGTAACTTTACCATTAACAGAAGAACTAGGATTAGTATTAATAAATTATATAAAGAATGCACGACCTAAATCTGAAAGTGATTATATCTTTATAACTCATGATGAATATGTTACAAAATTATCTAACGGTTTTAACATAAGAGATTATCTAATTAAAACCTATAAAATTGCTAATGTAGATTATTTATCTAAAGAGAAAAAAGGAATCCATACTTTTAGACACTCGCTGGCCAGCAATATGCTAAAAAAAGGAATTCCTATAAATATTATATCATCAACTTTAGGACATTCCAATACAAATTCAACAAAAACTTATTTAAGGGTAGATATTAAAAGATTAAAAGAATGTTGTTTGGAGGTGCCTTATGAAAAATAATATCTTTATAGGACCTTTCAAAAATGAATTATTTGATTATTATAATTATAAAATTAATCTTGGATATAGTTTTAAGTATCAACTTAATAAATTAAAATTTTTTGATAAATTTACATATACACATTATAATGATGAAAAAAAGATATCGCAAGAAATTATTTATAAATTTATAGAACAAACTAATACTAATAAAAATTCCAAATCCGCATATGCTTCTCTTTTAAGACAATTCGCATTATATTTATCTAAAAACGGAATAGAAGCTTATGTAATTCCAACCAGATTATATAGTAGAGGAAACAGACATATAGCATATATATTTACAGAAGATGAAATACTAAGAATATTTAAATCATTAGAAAACTATAATTTTAAAAACCAATTTAGAAAAGATACTATGATTATTTTATTTAAATTGTTATATTGTACAGGTATGCGTATTTCTGAGGCTTTAAATATTTGCATAAAAGATATAAATTTTGAAGAAAAAATAATTACTATTCATAAGACAAAAAATAATGTAGAAAGAATAATTGGTCTTAATGATACTCTATGTGAAGAATTGAATGTACTTGTTACTAAATATAGTATCAATGAGTATATTTTTGTACGTACGAATGGAAAAAAATATAATAGTCATGATATTAATGCGTTATTTAGAAAAATATTATATTATGCAAAAATAAAGCATACGCAAAAAGGTCCTCGATTGCATGACTTACGCTTTACTTTCTGTACAAGATGTTTAAGAAAGTTAGTAGAAGAAAATAAAGACATTAATTCATATATTCCAGTGCTATCGGCTTATATGGGACATAAAAATTTTAAATCAACAGAATACTATTTAACATTAACGTTTGAAGTATATCCTAATATCAGAAATAAAATAGAAGAACATTCTAAAAACGTAATTAGAAATATAGATTGGGGTGGTTTAGATGAATAAATTTTCATATTACTTAAGAAGTTTTTTCAATGATTACTTAGAAAATCAACGAGGTTTGTCTTCTAACACAATAAAATCCTATAAATATACATTTAAGATTTTATTAGAATATATAGTAAAAATAAGAAATATATCAATTTCTAAGATAGATTTTGAAGTAATTGACAAGGAGCTAATTAGAGAATTTTTATCATATATAGAAAATGAAAAAAATAGTTCAATCAAAACAAGAAATAATAGACTTGCTGCAATAAAATCTTTTTATCAATTTGTTGTAATAGAAGATCCTTCTTATTTATACAATATTCAAGATATTTTATCAATAAGGAGTAAAAAGGCACAAAATATAGAGATGGATTATTTGACTCGTGATGAAATAAAATGCTTATTTGAAAAAATTGATGTAAGCAATAAAAAAGGAAGAAGAAATTTGGTACTTTTAACGCTTTTATATGATTCAGGTGCACGAGTAAGTGAATTAACTAATATACGAGTAATGGATTTAAGATTGAATAACGAACCTACTGTGACTTTACTGGGAAAAGGAAATAAATATAGAACTATTCCTATAATGATTAATACAAAAGATATGATACTAAATTATATTAATGAAAATCACCTAGGATTTTCATCATATTTGTTTCCAAATTATAATAAAGAGAAAATAAGTGCTCGTACTGTTCAATTGTTAATAAACAAATACAATTATACAAGTAAAAGAATAACTCCACATTCTTTTAGAAAAAGTAAAGCTGTGCATATGCTGGAAGCTGGAATTAATATTGTATATATAAGAGATATATTAGGACATGCTAGTATTACAACAACAGAAAGGTATGCAACAGTAAGCATTGAATTAAAAAAGAAAGCGTTAGAACAAATGAATAGAAATGAATTAAATCTAATAAATACAACATCGTGGAATCAAGATGAGGATTTATTGAAGGAATTGCTAAATC
>CANQGW010000058.1 GCA_947623555.1 uncultured Clostridia bacterium | reverse complement strand
TTCGCCGTAATGAGCAGTAGATTCTAAGCCAATTAGTGTCTTTGTTTTATCTAAGGGTTCTAGTTTAGAAATAAGTTTTTGAAATCCACTGGTATCATTAGAAAACGAAAAAGGTTCAAAAATAACCTCTCCATCAGAGGACATACAAGAAGCCCAATGAGTATTTTTAGCAATATCAATTCCGACATAAAACATAAAAAAGTACCACCTTTCAAACAAATTAATAACTGTGACAACTTCCACAGGTATTCGTCCTCATAAACTTGCTAGACATAAAAGTTCAAAGACTTATCCAACCAATAAATATTAAAAAACGAAACTGTGGCAATACACTCCTTTAAATAGTCAAAGCTATAAATAGAATCAAAAGTCCACAGTTACCACAATTAGATTATACTAAATATATAAATTAAAAAAAACAAATAAAAGAAAGGAGCGTATGTTGTATTTAAGTTATTAAATATATCATACAAGAATATAAATGGAATTAATAAAAAAACCAGAATTATTAGCACCAGCGGGGTCTTTTGAAAAGGCAAAAACAGCCTTTTTATATGGAGCAGATGCAGTATATTGCGGAACAGGTTCACTTTCTTTAAGAAGTAGATCAGAAGTTGATGATAATGATTTAGCAAAAACAATTGAATATGCACATAGTATTGGCAAAAAGGTTTATGCTGCTATTAACATATATGCTTGGGATAGTTATTATGAGGATATAAAAAAACAAGCTACAATGTTAAATAATTTAAAAGTAGATGCAATTATTGCTTCTGACGGTGGCGTAATAGAGGTTCTAAAAAAATATGCACCAGACATACCAATACACATAAGTACACAAGCAAATACAGTTAGTTATCATAGTGCAAATTTTTGGCATCATAATGGTGCAAGCAGAGTTATTTTAGGTAGAGAGCTAAATAAAGAGCAAATTAAAGAGCTAATAGCAAATAAAGACGAAAATTTAGAGGTTGAAATTTTTATTCATGGGGCTATTTGCTTTGGATATTCTGGTAGATGTTTTTTAAGTGATTTTTTAGCAGGAAGAAGTGCTAATTTAGGTGACTGTGCTCAAAGCTGTAGATGGGCATATAATGTATATGTAGAAGAAAATAATAATCCAGGAAATTTAATGCCAGTAGAGCATGATGATCATGGTACATACATTTTTTCTTCAAAAGATTTATGCTTAATAAAAGAAATACCAGAAATTATACAAATGGGAATAGATAGCTTAAAAATAGAAGGTAGGTTAAAAACAGAATATTATTTAGCATCAGTAGTAAATGCATATAGAAATGCAATAGACGACTACATAAATTCACCTCAAAGTTATGATTATACAAAATATTTAAAAGAATTAGAAAAAACAAAAACGAGGGGCTTAACTACATTTTACTTTAATGATAGAAACAATAAAGATTTTCAAGAATATGAAGGAAAACAATATAACCCAAATTATGAATTTGGCGGAAAAATTATAAGTAATGTAGGAAATAAATATTTAGTAGAAATAAAAAACAAGCTAACAGTTGGTGATAGCATGGAGGTTTTAATTCCAGGCAAAATAGAAACTGTTAACTTTGTAATAGAAAAACTATATGATTCAGAAACAAACGAAGAAATAAGTACTGTAAACCCAGGAAAACTAGGACAAACTGTTCTTATGGAAATACCTAGCAAGCTAAATAATGGATGGATTTTAAGAAGGAAAAAATAAATTAATTACACTTTTCTAATTTCTCAAATTTTAAGCTGGCTAAAAAACTTGTGCTAAATAGTATTATTGAAATTATTCCTTCTAAATTAAATGTAAATCCGTGGATAAATGACTAAAACAGAACCTAGCACAAAGCCAATAATAATGTAAAAAGTTGCTGTATAGTAGTTATTAAGTAAAAATTGTATTATTTTTAAAAATACAATTGAGCCAATAACAACACCAATACCTAAAGGAACTAATATTGAAATATTAAAAGTTGCAATTGAGCTTAAGTAAATATTATATATTCCTAAACTCATTAAAATAACACTGCTACTAACACCAGGAACTACTATACCAACAGACATTAAAAAACCTGCTAAAACCATATAAAAAAAGTAACTTTCTGATATTTCTAAATTAAATAGCTGTGGTAAAATGTGTTCTAATTTAATAGATAATATTCCAATAAAAAAAGAAGCCATCAAAAAGATAAGGTAATGAATACGAAAGCCTTTTTCTTGATTGGCTTTTTTAAATAGTACAGGAATACTACCTAATATTAATCCAATAAAACAAAATTTAGTTGGCATAGGATGTACTATAAATAAAAAGTTAAGTATTTTTCCAACTAGCAAAATTCCAGTTACCCCGCCAAGAAACAATGGCAAAAGAAATATAAGGTTTTTCTTAAAATCATGAAAAAAATTAAGAACAGTATCAACAAGCTTTTCATAAATTCCAAAAATAACACAAAAAACACCGCTACTAATTCCAGGCAAAATAGCGCCAGCCCCAATTAAAATTCCTTTAAAATAATCTAATAAAAAATTCATATTTTTTATACCCTTTTAAGGTATATTCAAAAAAATAGAAAAAATTCATAAAAACAATTGACAAAATATCAATAAAAGCTTATAATAATATCTGTTCCAAATAATAATTGCAGGTGTAGTTCAATGGTAGAATTCCAGCCTTCCAAGCTGGCTATGTGGGTTCGATTCCCATCACCTGCTCCAATTTAAGACAACTTACGAACTTATAAAGGTTTCGTAAGTTTTTTTCCGTTTTAGAGCTCAATGTCAATAGGGTTCAATGTCAATAGTTGGGGTGAAACATCTGTAAAGTTGTTTTGCACCAGCTTTTTAATTGGGGTTCAATGTCAATAGTTGGGGTGAAACATCTGTAAAGTTGTTTTGCACCAGCTTTTTAATTGGGTTGAAAAAGTCTCATAAAAATAAAAAAAGTAAAGTTTTACAAAACTATTGACATACACAAACGGATGTTTTACAATATATACAAATAAAAAAGGATGTGAGTTTATGGAAGAAAAAAATTTGGCAATTCAAAATGAATTATCAAATGAAGATATAAAGAATTTAATATATACAATAAGAGGAAAACAAGTTATGCTAGATAGCGATGTAGCTATGCTATATCATTATGAAACTAAAAATATAAATAAAGCTGTAAAAAGAAACCTTGATAGATTTCCAGAAGATTTTTGTTTT
>CANQGW010000057.1 GCA_947623555.1 uncultured Clostridia bacterium | reverse complement strand
TAATGTTGCCCTTTTTTCTATTGAAAAGTTTTTTAGAAAATTTTTATTTTTCTATTGACTTTTCATAGTTGGTCTCCGTTCTTTAATTCATATAATTTATTTATAAATTATATAACATTTACTATGTTTTGTCCACATTTTATTTTTTAGAAAATATATATTTACTTTATTTGGGAAATTTGTTATTATATGAAATATGAAAGAGGTTATTATGAAAAATTCAAAAAAAGTAAAATTAAGTAGAAATCAAACTTTAATAATGTACTTTTTTATATTTGCCTTTATAGGTTGGCTAATGGAAACATTATATGCTATATATAATTTAGGTTATTTTACCAAAAGAGGATTTTTATATGGTCCAATTTGCCCTATTTACGGTTTTGGTGCATTACTTTTAATTTTATTTTTTGCCAAATATAGAAAACATAATTTAAAACTTTTTATATATTCTGCTATTGTTTTTTCTGCTTTTGAATATGTTGTAAGCTATTGCCTTGATGCTTTATTTTCTATGCATTGGTGGGATTATACAAATGACTTTTTTAATTTAAATGGTAGAATTAGCATTTTTTATTCTTTTGCTTGGGGAATTATTGCAATTATTTTTATAAACCATGTATATCCGTTTTTTAAAAAGAAAATTAATGTTATTTTATCTAAAATTCCTTATAGTCTTCAAGCTGCTATTCTTTACTTATTGTGTAGTGTTTGGGCACTTGATACTGTTTTTTCATTTATTCGTTATTTATAAAAAGCTAAATTAGTACTTTTACTAATTTAGCTTTTTTGAAATAGCAAGTCCATCTCCTACTTCTAAAATTTTGGTTTCTAGGTTAGGATTTTCTGTAATATTTGCTATATATTCTCTTAAATTTCTAACTGCTGTACGCTGTTTATGTTTATTATAGTCACTCATAACATAACCTTTATATAAAACATTGTCTGCAATTATTATTCCGCCTTTATTTAACATTCTTAAAGCTTCATTTAAGAAAAACGGATATTTACCTTTTGCAGCATCAATAAATACTACATCATAGTTATTTTCTAATGTTGGTAGTATTTCTACTGCATCACCCTCATAAATATTTATTTTTTCTTCAACTTCTGCTTTTTTTATATTTTCTTTTGCATCTATTACCCTTTGCTCATCTCTTTCAATTGTGTCTATTAAACCATTTGGGCTTAAATATTCAGAAAAGCAAATTGCAGAATATCCAACAGCTGTACCTATTTCTAATATTCTATTGGGCTTTTTTTCATTTAAAATTTGGATGACAACTTCTAATGTGTCATCCATAATAATTGGTATTTTTTCCTCTAGGGCTTGTTGCTTTATTTTTTCTAGTTCAATTTTATTCATTTTTATCTTCCTTCATCTCTGTCATTTCTGCCTCGAAGTGCATGATCAACCCAGCTTTCAAAATACCTATGGTAATCTCCGTACTCTATTCCACCAAATTTTTCATATAAAGCAGATAAAATTTCTAGCTTTGATTTGTTTTTATCTCGATTGTCTCTTATAAAAGTTTGAATTTCTTTTCTTTTTTTAGTATCATCACTTTCTACAAGATGTCGTCTCTTTTCTTCCCTTACTGCATAAGCAGCATTCTCATTACTTGCATTTCTAATTTTATAACGGCGTTCTCTTTCATATTTAGAATCTGACATATTTAATTCCTCCTTTATTCAGATACTACTCTTCTTGCCATTCTTTCTCTTGTCTTATTATCTAATATTTTCTTTCTTAAACGAATATTTTTTGGTGTTATTTCTACAAGTTCATCTTCTGCTATAAATTCAATTGCCTTTTCTAATGACATTTGAACTGGTGGTACTAAACGAAGTGCATCATCCGAACCAGAAGCTCTTGTATTAGTTAAATGTTTTTCCTTACATACATTTATAGAAATATCCTCATTTCTAGAGTTAATTCCTACTATCATTCCTTCGTATACTTCTACACCTGGTCCAATTAAAAGTTCTCCTCTTTCTTGAGCATTGTATAAACCGTAAGTAATAGATGTTCCTTGCTCAAAAGCAACAAGTACTCCTCTAGTTCTGGCTTGTATTTCACCCTTATATGGTTCATAACAGTCAAAAATGCTATTCATTGTGCCTTCACCTTTTGTATCTGTTAAAAATTCTGTACGATAACCAATTAAGCCTCTTGCTGGGATTTTAAACTCTACTTTAGTATGCCCTACTTCTGCTGGCTCCATGTTAACCATTTCTGCCTTTCTTCTGCCCAACTTTTCAATTACGTTTCCTATGCAGTCATCTGGAACATTTACAACTAGTCTTTCAATTGGTTCACACTTTACTCCATCTATTTCTTTAAATATAACCTTTGGACGAGATACTAAAAGTTCAAACCCTTCTCTTCTCATAGTTTCAATTAAAACAGATAAGTGTAGTTCACCTCTTCCACATACTTCAAAACTATCGGCAGAATCAGTTTCTTTTACACGTAAGCTTACATTTCTTTCAAGTTCTTTAAATAGCCTGTCCCTAATATGTCTAGAAGTTACAAATTGTCCCTCTTTTCCTGCAAAAGGTCCATTATTAACGCTAAATGTCATAGATACTGTTGGCTCGTCAATATCAACAAAATCAATTTTTTCAGGATTATTTATATCACAAATGGTTTCACCAATATTTATATCAGAGATTCCAGAAACACATACAATGTCTCCTGCACCAACTTTATCAGTTTCTACCCTTTTTAACCCTTCAAAAGTAAACAATTTTGCAATTTTTCCTTGAGTTACTTTGTCATCTTTTTTACAAACAGCAACACTCATGCTTGAATCAATAGTTCCACGCTCTACTCTACCAACTGCAATTCTACCTAAATAATCATCATAATCAATGTTAGATACTAACATTTGCATTGTTCCTTCTTGATTACATTTTGGGGCGTTTATAGTATTTATTATTGTATCAAAAATACAAGTAACATTGTTACTTTCTTCATCTAGTTGCATTTTAGCAATTCCATTTTTAGCAGAAGCATAAATAACTGGAAAATCTAGCTGATCATCATTTGCATTAAGCTCTATAAATAACTCTAATACTTGATCAACTACTTTTAGTGGATTAGCTCCTGGTCTATCTATTTTATTAATTACAACAATTGGCTTTAAATTAAGTGCTAATGACTTTTTTAAAACTTCCCTTGTTTGTGGCATTGGTCCTTCAAAGGCATCTACTAATAGTAAAACACCATCCACCATTTTCAAAACACGTTCTACTTCTCCTCCAAAATCAGCATGACCTGGAGTATCTACAATATTTATTTTTATTCCATTATACATAACCGAGGTATTTTTAGCTAAAATTGTAATTCCTCTTTCTTTTTCAATATCTCCAGAGTCCATAATTCTTTCAGATACTTGTTCATTTTCCCTAAACACATGGCTTTGCTTTAAAAGTGCATCTACTAATGTAGTTTTACCATGATCAACGTGTGCAATTATTGCAATATTTCTAATGTTTTCGTTATTCATATAAAATTACCCCTCGTATAATATGTTTATAAGGTTTATTTAATATAAATTTTATAAACATATTTTTTATATTTTAAATAACCTTTCT
>CANQGW010000056.1 GCA_947623555.1 uncultured Clostridia bacterium | reverse complement strand
CTCAGTTGGTAGAGCGCTCGGCTGTTAACCGATAGGTCGTTGGTTCGAGTCCAACATGAGGAGCCATTTACAAAAAGGAAAATCGTTGTAATCCTTGAAAACAAAAGGATACAGCGATTTTTTACTTTTGCAATTTTAGTGGTAAAAAGTGGCTAAAATGGGCATTTTTTGACATAGATTACCCAAAAATTACCCAAATTTATTACCAAAATATGGAAAATATTTATAGCTTATCTATTTTTTCAGCTGAAGCTCTATCTAATTCTTTTAAAACATCTGCATAAATATTTAATGTTGTTTGTATATCTGCGTGACCAAGTCGTTCTGATATAGTTTTTACATCTACACCTAGTGCTAATAATATAGTTGCATGAGTATGTCGTAAATCGTGAAATCTAATATTTCTAATATTATTTTTGTCTTGCCATTTATCGAACCAAGAACATGTACCATCAATACTTAAATAATCAAAAATATATGGATTTTCATAGTTAACATTATCAAGTAATTCATAATACAATTCTAAATACTTTAAAATTGATTTTGGTAATGATTTTCTTCTAATAGAGCTATCAGTTTTTGGATACTTTGTTATTTTTCCTATGCTAGATTCATAATGTCTAGATTTGTTAACATCAAAAATAGATTCTATTATTAATAAATCATCACGACATAGTCCAAATAATTCTGATCTTCTCATTCCTGTTTTTAAATCTAAAAGAATAAGAAATCTTCGGCCACATTCTCTTAATTTTTTTTCATTTGAAATATTTTTTGCGTAATAATAATTTAAAAATTCTTTTTCAAGTATAGAACAAACATCTTTAAATTCTGATAAGTTATAAGGATTAATTTTTTCTCTTTTTTGTTTTACTAATTCTTTTATTGTCTTTTCATCTGTAGTGTTAGTAAATGTAATTTTTATTTTATCACAAGGATTTTTATACAAAAGTTCACAGTCTACTGCATATTCTAAACATGCATGAATGATACTTTTCCATTTTCTTACTGTATCGGGTTTAACTGTTGCGTTTTCTTTTCTGTTTGTATAGTTAGTTTTTGTATTTTTTATTTCATTAAAATAATTTTCTAATTTTCTTTTTGTCAAATCTTTTAATTTAATATTTCCTAAATAAGGAAGAATCCTGTTATTTAAAGCACCAATATATTTTTTTACACATTTTGCTGCTGCATTTGGTCTAACTTTTTCATCAAGCCAAATTTGTGCAAATTCTGAAAAGGTATAATTTGTATTTATAAAAGCACCCTTTTTTACTTCATCAACAAATATAGCTAATTTACTTTCAGCTTCTTCATCATTTTTTGCTTCAACAGTTGTTCTGTAAGGAACCCTGTTTAGCATATAGTATAATCTTGCTTTTCCATTTCCGTACAATTGATATGATCCTTCTTGTCTTTTTTTATTTTCTTTAGTAGTTGCTTGTTTTATTAATTGTTGTAATATATCTGCATCAATAGTTATTTCAGACATAATAAAAATACCTCCATTTTTTCAAAATTTTTTTTACGAAACTATTGAAAATGAAAGTATTTTTATATATAATAAATACATACACTTCAATAGTGTTGTGGAGGAAAATGTGGTCGTGTCGCAAACTTGAACACATTTTCCGTTTTTTTATTTATATTTTAATATAATATAAAACAATTGTTTTGTCAAGATAAATAATATACAATTTTTAGAAGCGGAGTATATTATCTATTTTTTATTTTTAAAACTTTATTTATAATTAAGCTAAATAGTAATTATAAGCTTTTTTAATTAGTTCTTCTGTAACACCTAATTCTTCAGCAAATTCGTAAGTGTATCTACAGCCTTTATCGTATAATTCTTTTAATCTTTTATAAGGTACTAGAGTTTTAAATGCCCATTTACAAGCTCTAAATTCTTTCTTACTTATTTCTTCATTAGAATATTGAGAATTATATAAACTATTGCAATAATAATGACCAAGTTCTTCTGCTAAAAGTGTTTTTTCTTCACTAGAATCGTTTATATCTGAATAATTCAAACCTATGCAATAATTTTCATTTATGTTGCCAATAATTGCTTTATTTTTCATTTTAAAGTTAATTACATCTATATTTTCTTTTTCTGCTATATCATATAATTTCTTTAGTTCCATTTTTGCCCCTATAAATAAAACTATTTATTATTTCCTTTCATTTTATTTTTCATTTCCTTATAGAATCTAAGTGCATCAGCAACTTCTTCATCTGTTAATCCTTCAGTTTCTTTGTGATATGCAAAATTATATTCTTCAGGATTTCTTATATCTGATTTGCCTAGTAAATAATCTGTACTTACTCCGAAGTAGTCAGCGAGCTTTACAATATATTCATCTTTTAATGGAACTCTGCCTGTTTCCAATTTGCTTATTCCAGCTATTTCTAATCCTAGAAGTTTTGCTAGTACATCTTGATTTATTCCTTTTTCATTTCTTAACTCTTTTATTCTATTCAAGATAATCAACTCCTTAAATATATTATAAACTATCTTGACAGGAAAGTAAACATAATATCCTAAAAAGATAAAATTTTTTTAAAAATTTTAAAAAATATCTTGACAAGATATAAAATAAATGATAGTATTATCTCAACAAGATAAAAGGAGGCGAGGAAATGTTTGAAAATTTGAGAAAATTGAGGCAAGAAAAAAATATAAAAGCTAAACAAATAGCTGAAAAACTAGGCTTGAAAACGGAAGGTGCATATTATAAAAAGGAAACAGGCTCCGTTCCATTTACTTTAGAAGAGGGAAAAATAGTAGCAGATATATTACAAATGCCAATAGAAGAAATTTTTTTTACAAACAAGTTATCCTTACAGGATAAAAGTTAAAAAGAGGTGAGAAAATGTTAGAACAATTACAAAAGGAAATAGAAAAGCACGACTTCAAAGATCAATGGTCAATATTAAAATTAATTGAAAAAAGAGACAGAGATAAAGCAAGGTTTAAAGTTAATAGGTTGTTTGAAAGAAAGATAATTAATTTAGAAAAGAAATGTCAAAAGTGTGGGAGTACAGAACAAATTGAATTTCATCATAACGATTACACAAAACCTTATATTGTAAATATGTTATGTAAGAAATGTCATTTAGATTTTCATAATGGAAATATAACTATTCCTGAACCAATTAATTTAGAAAGTTATTGTGAAGAACCGATAAAGAACAAAAAAGAGCAAAAAGTAGAATATAAAAGGCAATGGCTTAAAGATTTATGGATAGAAAAAGGATTTAAAAGTTCTCAAGAAATAGCCAATAAGTGTGATATTTCATGTGCTTATATAGAACAAATTGCTAGAGCAGATACAATTCCAAGTATAAAGGTAGCAAAGAAAATTGCCAATGTTTTAGGATTTGATTATAAAAAATTGAGAGAAAAACCCATAAGTCAATCTAAGGTAAATCAATTAAAAAAAATACTCAAATCTAATAAAGAGCTTGAAGCAATATTGGAAATCTTGAAAAATTAAATAAACAAGAATAGGAGAGATAAAATGGATAAAGAAAATGATTTAAAAAAAGTAAGTGATTTTTTTAGAGGAGAATTTAGAAGGGTAGTCAGAGTAAATGA
>CANQGW010000055.1 GCA_947623555.1 uncultured Clostridia bacterium | reverse complement strand
GTAACATTTTCTAACAATGTAAATGAAGGAAATAGTTATGAAGAAAAGGTAGTAAAGCTAGGAATAAACCTAGATTTCAAGTCAAATTTGTCGTATGTGGATTATACAAGAACAGATTATGGGGATATAAATAAAGCAAATGGTACAGAAGAATTAAAAACAGAGTTAACAACAGGAGGCGGATTTATACCAATAGGAAATAATAGCCATCAATTTAAAGGAAGTTTTGATGGAGGAGCACATACTATAAAAAACCTATATATAAATGAAAAAGAAAGTAATTATATGGGTTTATTTGGCTACTGTGGAGATAAAAGTAGTATAAAAAACATAGTAATATCAAATGTAAATATAACATCAACAAAAAACTTTGTAGGAGGATTAGTAGGAAGAAACTATGGAACAATAGATAGAGTAAAAACAGAAGGTGGAGAAATAACAGCAAAACAATATGTAGGTGGAATAACAGGCTGGAATAAGGGAAATATAACATCAAGTAGTAATAGTGCAAAAATAACAGAAAATGAAACTATAGATCCAGAAAAATACATAGGAGTTTACGTTGGAGGAATAGTAGGTTCAAACTCTGGTCGGAATAATAAAAGAATGTTCTAATAGAGGTAATGTGTCTGGTATAGATGGACTTTTAGGAGGAATAGCAGGACAAAATTATGGTGATAATGGAACAACAGCATTAATAGAAAAATGTGAAAATAGAGGAACAATAGAATGTACAGGAATAGCATCAGAAAATGTAGGTGGAATAACAGGCTGGAGTAATGGAAATATAACAGAAAGTAAAAATATAGGAACAATAATTGGATCATATCAAGATGTAGGAGGAATAGTAGGAGATATAAAACAAGAAGGAAACAAAGTTACATCATGCAGTAATGATGGAGAGATAACAGGAAAACAACGTGTTGGTGGAATAGTAGGTTATAGTGAAAAAAGCATAGTAGATAATTGTAATAATAATGGAATAATAATAGGAGATGGTGTATTCTATACTGAAGATCAATCATATCATGTAAGGGCAGGAGGAATAGTAGGACATGCAACGAACCAAAGTGAAATAAGAAATTCACATAATTATAACGAAGTAAAAACAATAGCAGAAACAGGTAAAATTAAAATAATATTTGGTGGAATAGCTGGATCAGCAACAAGTAACTCTACAATATATAACTGTTATAATGAAGGAAAGATAGGAAATTTAGAAAATGGCATACAACAAGTAGGTGGAATAAGTGGAGCATTAGGCTCTGGATCTACAATAAAACAATGTTATAATAAGAAAGAAATAAATGGGCAACTAGCTGTTGGCGGTATAACAGGGTGTGTAGGATATTTATCAACTTCTACTATAGATAATTGTTATAATGTAGGAGAAGTAAAAGGAATTACTAACTCTATCGGTGGAATATGTTATGTACATTCTGGTACAACTGGTACCACAGTAAAAAATTGTTATAATACAGGAAATGTTAGTGCAACAAACCAAGGTAATAATACTTCTATACGGAGGAATTTTAGGAACAGGAAATTTAGAAAATACAACAGTTACAAATTGCTATTATTTACAAGGTACATGTGTAGGTGCAGTAAATTTAAAAGATATAAAAGAAGCAGCAGAAAGCAGAACAGAAGCACAAATGAAAGATATTGATGTACCAGAAGGAACTGCATCATTTGTAGACGAATTAAATGCAGGAAATGTAGAAGGCGAGCAAGTGTGGGTAAAAGATGATAATAACCAAAATGGTGGCTACCCAGTATTTAAATAAAATTAAAAAATTCAATAAAACAATAATGCAAAAACAAAAAATGTAAAAGTAAATTTATACAAAAATAAGAATATGCATAAATTAAAAATGCATATTCTTTATTTATTATATAGAAAAATAAAAAATGTTTTCTAATTATATATATTTTTTCTGTGTCCTATTTCTAAAACTAATACAATAACTTTATCATCTTGTATTTCACAAATTGCTCTATAATCTCCAATTCTATATCTCCATTGACCAGATCTATTACTTGTTAATCCTTTTCCGTGAATTCTTGGATCAGAACAACCATCAATATTTTTTTCTAACCATCCAATTATTAGTGCAGCTATATGTTTGTCTATCTTTTTTAAGTTTCTTCTTGCAGTTTCTGAAAAAACAACCCTATATTTCATTTATATATCTAACTCCTTTTTTATCTCATCAAGAGTATAAGTTTTAGAATTTTTATGATATTCTTTAATGGCTTTGTTATATGTTTCTAAATCATATTCATCTTCAATTTTTTCTAATACAGCACTTCTAATTAAATCTGATAGGGAAATATTGTTAAGTTCAGCATATTTTTTTATCAACATTTCATCTTGTTCACTTAATCTAACTGAAACGGTCATATTACTCACCTCTTTCTGTAATACATTGTAATACAAAAATTAAAATATGTCAATAATATTATAATATAAATTTGTAAGATTTATACGTAATTAAAATTATGGAATATTTAGTATTTATAGAAAGCAAAATATTTTTGGAGACTTATAGAAAAGAAATTAAACTAAAATAATAAAAAAATTTTCTTTAAGGTTTATACTTAAAGAAAATAGCAAAATGCTTGTAAATAAGTAGTAAAGCTTATTACAAGAATTTTTGCATTTCCTAAAAAAGGAATATAAAAAATTTAAAATACTAAAAACCTTTACAATTATTTATTTTTTAATTATACTTTTGTCAAATAAAGAAATAATTTGTAGAATTGGAGGAAATAATTGTGAAGAAATATTTAGATTTTATTATTAAAGGCTTTTATGCTGGAATTTTAATTAGTATGGGAGGAATTGCATATTTAGCTATTGAAAATAAAATAGTAGGTTCATTTATTTTTTCATTTGGTTTACTTACCGTATGTATATATTCTTTTAATTTATTTACAGGAAAGGTTGGATATTTATTAGTTAATAAAATTAGTTACTTAATTGAGCTATTACTATCATTATTGGGAAATTTTTTAGGTACATTTGTTGTAGGAAATGTAATGCGTTTCACTAGATTTGAAAATTATATAAATGCTGCAACCAATATTGTAAACGTTAAATTAAATGATAATCTTTTAAGCATATTTATATTATCAATATTTTGTGGAATAATTATGTATATTGCAGTAAATAACTATAAAACTCAAAAAGATGTTATTGGAAAATATATTGCCATATTTATGGGAGTTATGGCATTTATATTATGTGGTTTTGAGCATTGCGTTGCCAATATGTTCTATTTTAGCATAGCTGGAATTTTTTCTTTAAAAGTTTTTGGTTATTTACTTATTATGATATTAGGAAATAGCATAGGCTCAATAATAATAGCCTTATATTATAACAAATATAATAACGGTGCAATTAATAAAAGTAACTAATATTGCTTTATAACGGGGGTGCAAAAATGACATATTTTTACAACAAAGCATGGGTATCATTTTACAGTATTTTTTGATGAAGAAGGAAAAGTAAAATCTACTTCAATGAATGAAAATACCTAAATAATGTTTTAATATATGTTTGAGTTAAACAAAACGAAATGCTAAAAGTATGAGTAAGTGTAAAATTAATGTAGGCAAAATATAAAATTACCTACATTAATTTTTTCTAAAAATATATTGAAAAAACAT
>CANQGW010000054.1 GCA_947623555.1 uncultured Clostridia bacterium | reverse complement strand
GAACAAAAAGAAGATTCTTTAAAAGAAATATCAGAAAAATTAGAAATAATAAATTTACAAATGGCAAGGCAAAAAGAAACAAAAAGAAAAATTTGGCAATGTCTATTTATATGTATATGTATTCTTATAATAATTATTTTTATAGGATTAATCATACTAGGAAATGAATATATGAAGTGGGATTATAATGATCCAGAATTAGCGGTTTTGGGAGTTGGCGTTCATAGTTTTGTATGGCTTTTTGTAAGAGTAGCACCAATAGTATTTATATGTTCCCTCATAGGGATTTATGTCACAAGGAAAAAACAATAGTTAGGTAAATATTTCACTTGTATGCAAATGAAGATAGCTAAATTAATGTTAGCTATTTTTTATTTAAAAATAGCTTAATATATATTGACACAGTGTCATTATAAGATGTATTATTATATTGACAGTGTGTCAGTAGGAGGCAAGCGAAATGGAAAAGAAACTTTTTGATGAAAGAAAAGAAGAAGTTATTAATGCTTGTGAAAAACTATACGAAAGACTTGATTTTAAAGACATCAACATTAAACTTATTGGAGAACAAATAAGTGTTGGTAGAACTTCTATATATAATTATTTTCAAACTAAAGAAGAAATATTTTTAGCACTTCTTGAAAGGGAATATTTAAAATGGAATGAAGATTTATCGACTATTCTTGAAAAAAATAAAAAGCTATCAAAAGAAAATTTTATAGATAAAACCACCGATTCCCTTTTGAAAAGAAGAACTTTGCTAAAACTTATTTCTATGAATATGTTTGAAATAGAAGCAAATAGTAGAATTGAAAGTATTACTAATTATAAATTAGCATTTAAAGAATCTATTTCTTTATTAGAACAAAGCTTATGTAAATTTTTTAATATTAAAGATAATGAAGCAGAAGAAATTACATTTACTATATTACCTTTTTTAGTAGGAATTTATCCTTACACCTCTCTAACAGATAAAATGAAAGAAGCCACTCATAAAGCAAAGCTTGAATATAAATTTTATACTGATAAAGAATTGATAAAAATGGGATTAGAGAAGATATTAGGAGGTGTGAAATGAAAATAGTTGTTCTTGCTGGTAGCCCTCATAAGAATGGAACATCAAATACTTTAGTAAATGAATTTGTAAGAGGTGCTAAAGATACAGGAAAAGATGTTGAAGCAATTGATTTAGCACATACGGATATTCACCCTTGTATGGGATGTGATGCTTGTGGTATGAATGGTGATTGTATTCAAAAAGATAAAGGAAATGAGATTTTAGATAAAATACTAGAATCTGATGCTCTAATCTTTGCCTCTCCTGTTTATTATTACAATGTGAGTAGTCAGTTAAAAATGATGATTGATCGTTTTTACGCAAAGACAATGCAAATTACAAACAAGAATTTAAAAGCAGGAGTAATAATGACAGCTTGGAATAATGATGAGGACTTTACTTATGGGGCAATAGATAAATATTTTGATACTTTATTTTCGTATATGCACTTTCAAGATATAGGAAGAATATATGGAAAAGGGTGTGGCACAGTATCTATGATGCCAAAGAAATATTATGAGGAAGCATATAACTTAGGAAGGGATATTTAATATGGAAAAAATTGATGTATTTGCTCATGTATTATTACCAAATTATTATAATAAGATGTTAAATATTGATTCAACAATACCTGAGACTTATGCTTTTACAAATATAGAATCATTAAAAGATTTAAGTGTAAGAAGAAAATTATGGAATGGCACAACGAAACAAATAATAAGTTATGCCAATATCAATGCGGAAGATTATTGTAATCCAGAAGAATCAGCCAGGTTATGTAGAGAAGCAAACGAAGAACTTATAAACTGTGTAAGAGAAAATAATGATATGTTTCCTTATGGAATTGGAATGTTACCTTTTAATAATATAGGTGAAGCACTTAATATTTTAGATGAAATTGCATCTTCAAAGGAACTTGTGGGTGTTCAAGTTTTTACAAGACACCTAGGAAAGAGTATTGCTGATAAAGAGTATTTACCAATTTTAAAAAAGTGTGCTGAACTTGGACTTCTTGTTTTACTGCATCCTGTATTTGACCCCCGTAAACCCGATAATAATATTGTGTTTAGTTGGGAATATGAACTATCGCAGGGCATGTTAGATCTAGTAAATGCTGATATATTCACAGAGTGTCCTAACATTAAGATAATTGTTCATCATGCAGGAGCTATGGTGCCATTCTTTGCAGGTAGAATTGATAACATAATGAAAGATAAAAAAGATGATTTCAAAAAGTTTTATGTAGATACAGCCATACTTGGAAATTCAAAAGCACTAGAACTCGCAGTATATTACTTTGGCATTGATAAAGTCTTATATGGTACATATGCTCCATTTGGAATTATGCCCAGTGGTGCCACAAAAGAAATAGAAAGTGCTATTGAAAAATTACCTTTTAGTAGTGAGGAAAAAGAAAAAATATATTCTAAAAATTTAAGAAAGTTACTCGAAAGAGGTATGTTATGAAAAAGAAAAAAATTATAGCATTGGTAGTATTTATAATAATTTTAGTTGCAGGTGCGTTATTGTATTATTATCTAACCCTAAAAAAGGAAACAAAAGATAACGCGGTAGAAGATAGAAATATCAATGTAATAAAAGCAGATGATGATTTAATCTTTATAAAAGGTGGAACATTTAATATGGGAAGTGCAACTTCCGAAATTCAAAGAGAAGCAGATGAAGATTTACACGAAGTATCTATTAACGATTTTTATGTATCAGCTTATGAAGTAACTGGGGAAGAATATGAGAGTATTATGGGAACTAATCCATCTAACTTTAAAGGTGAAAAACTCCCTGTTGAAAGTATTACTTGGTATGAAGCAATAGAATATTGTAATAAATTGAGTGAAAAAAACAATCTTACACCTGTATATGAAATAGATGGTAATAAAGTTACTTGGAACAGAAAGGCAAATGGTTATAGATTACTTACAGAAGCCGAATGGGAATATGTTGCTCGTGCAGGAACAACAACACCATTTAATACAGAAACTTCAATAAGTGCTGAAGAATCAAACTTTTATGGACACTATCCTTATGGAATAGAAGAAAATTATTTTAGTCAAGAAAATCTTGAAACAAAGCCAGGAGAATATCGACAAACAACAGTTGATGTGGATTCTTTTAAACCAAATAAATGGGGCTTATACAATATTCATGGTAATGTTAGAGAATGGGTTTATGACTATTATGGAAAGTATGATTTAAAAAATACAGATAATCCAGTAGGACCTGAAACGGGAACATTAAAAGTTACTCGTGGTGGCGGATGGAATGATTATGCTAAACACATGAGAAGTGCTTTTAGATCTACTCTTGCACCTGATAAGAAAATGAATAATACAGGATTTAGAATTGCTAGAAATAGTGATGATACTACACTTTCTAATGTAACAAGTGAAAACAAAACATCACATATATCTACTGATAAAATTTTAATTGTTTATTTCTCTTGGAGTGGTAATACTGAAAATGCAGCGAAGATGATTCAAGAAAAAACAGGTGCTGACATATTTGAAATAGAGTTAGAAAAACCTTATTCAAGTGATTACAATACTGTATTAGATCAAGCTCAAAGAGATATGAATAAAAATGCTAGACCTAAAATAAAAAATAAGGTTGATAATATTGATGATTATGATGTTATTCTACTTGGTTATCCAAATTGGTGGGCAACAATACCTATGCCTATCGCCTCTTTCCTAGATGATTATAAATTAGATAATAAATTAATTATTCCGTTTTGTAGTCATGGTGGAGGTGAGTTTGG
>CANQGW010000053.1 GCA_947623555.1 uncultured Clostridia bacterium | reverse complement strand
TCGGTGGTCAGGCTGTTATAGTAATCTATATCAGTCTTATTTTCTGCAGCCTAACCCCCGATAACATACTAAACATAATAGTTTTATTAATATTAGCAGGAGTAAGTATAACAGCAGTATTTGGAGATAATGGAATAATAAGCGGAGCACAAAAAGCAAAAGAAAAAACAGATGAAGCTGTAAAAAATGAAAGAAAAGATTTAACAGAGCTTTTGGATGAACTAGATAGTATATTAACAGGAGGAGAAGCAACACAAGTAGCAGATGCAAAAGCAGGAGAGTTAGCAGGAAAAGGAACAGAAGAAGAACCATATTTAATAGAAAGTATAGAAGACCTAGTAACATTTTCTAATAATGTAAATGAAGGAAATAGTTATGAAGAAAAGGTAGTAAAGCTAGGAATAAACCTAGATTTTAACTCAACTTTATCGTATGTGGATTATACAAGAACAGATTATGGAGATATAAATAAAGTAAATGGTACAGAAGAATTAAAAACAGAGTTAACAACAGGAGGCGGATTTATACCGATAGGAAATGCCGAAAAACAATTTAAAGGAAGTTTTGATGGAGGAGCGCACACTATAAAAAACCTATATATAAATGAAGAAGAAAGTAATTATATGGGTTTATTTGGCTACTGTGGAGATAAAAGTAGTATAAAAAACATAGTAATATCAAATGTAAATATAACATCAACAAAAAACTATGTAGGAGGATTAGTAGGAAGAAACTATGGAACAATAGATAGAGTAAAAACAGAAGGTGGAGAAATAACAGCAAAAAAATATGTAGGTGGAATAACTGGTGAGAACTATGGAGAAATAACATCAAGTAGTAATAGTGCGAAAATAACAGAAAATGAAACGATAGATCAAGAAGAATACATAGGAGCTTACGTTGGAGGAATAGCAGGTCGAAACACTAATCGGAATAAAAGAATGTTCTAATAGAGGTAATGTAACTGGTATAGATGGACTTTTTGGAGGAATAGCAGGGAATAATAGTGGAACAACAGCATTAATAGAAAAATGTGAAAACAGGGGAACAATAAAAGGTACAGGCACAGCATCGGAAAATGTAGGAGGAATAACAGGCTGGAGTACTGGAAATATAACAGAAAGTAAAAATACAGGAAAAATAATTGGATCATATCAAGATGTAGGAGGAATAGTAGGAGATACAAAAGAAGAAGGAAACAAAGTTACATCATGTAGTAATGATGGAGAGATAAGAGGAGGGCGACATGTTGGTGGAATAGCAGGTTATAGTGAAAAAAGCATAGTAGATAATTGTAATAATAATGGAATAATAATAGGAGATGGTGTATTACATACTGATAAATCATATCATGTAAGGGCAGGAGGAATAGTAGGATATGCAACGAGCCAAAGTGAAATAAGAAATTCACATAATTATAATGAAGTAAAAACAATAGCAGAAACAGGTAAAATTAAAATAGAGTTGGGTGGAATAGCTGGATTAGAAACAAATAATTCTACAATATATAACTGTTATAATGAAGGAAAGATAGGAACTTTAGAAAATGGCATAGAACAAGTAGGAGGAATAAGTGGAGGAATAAACTCTGAAACTACAATAAAACAATGTTATAATAAGAAAGAAATAAATGGGCAATACAGAGTTGGCGGTATAGTAGGGTCAGCAGGATATAAAACAACTATTGTTATAGATAATTGTTATAATATAGGAGAAATAAAAGGAATTACTAACTATATCGGAGGAATTTGTGGTGTAGATCCTTCTACAATTGGTACTACAATAACAAATTGTTATAATACAGGAAATGTTAGTGCAACAAACCAAGGCAATAATACTTATATACGGAGGAATTGTAGGAACAGGAAGTTTAGAAAATACGACAGTTACAAATTGTTATTATTTAGAAGGTACATGCACAGGTGCAGTAAATTTAAAAGATATAAATGAAACTGCTGAAAGCAGAACAGAAGCACAAATGAAAGATATTGATGTACCAGAAGGAACTGCATCATTTGTAGACGAACTAAATTCAGGAAATGAAGAAGGCGAGCAAGTCTGGGCAAAAGACGAAGATAACAGCAATAATGGTTATCCAATATTAAAAGAAAATTAGATTTTGAAATATTATTTATAGCTTAACTAAATATTTAATGCACTCTATAAAAAATTAATAAAAAATCAAAGTCGAAATAAGTCACAATATGGCATACGAAATATATTGAAATTATGGAAATAACATGGTATAAATAATGCATATAAAGCAAAAGTGCATTCTTTATACTTTTTTATTGTATTTAATTTAAATCTGATATTTTTAAAATCAAACTAATTATTTATGAACATTATTTTTGAAATTTCTATAAGTTTTTAGCCGTTACAAGTTTATTTTCATTTTTAACTTTTACAACATAATATTATATTTATATTTTTATCTAAATTTTTTATTTCTTGCTAATTCTCAAAACTATTTAACTCAATTAAAAAAACAGAAATTAAAATGAAAACTTTAAAATTTTATAAATTAAAAAACAAAAACTTATTTCAAAACAAATTTAATCTAAAAAATATCCAAAACAGAAATTAAAAGTAAATCTAAAAGAAGAAGGGAGGGTGTTAATAACTAGCACTTTTGTGAAACATATAAAATAAATTTAACTAAAGTATTGTATCTTAATAAATAGCGTGATACAATAAAGAAAGGAAGAGTAAATGGAAAAAACACAAGAGGTAGAGTTATTACCCTTAACAAATGATTATGTATTTAAAAGGGTATTTACAAAAGATGGGCAAGAAGATATGCTAAAAGACTTTTTAACAGGAATATTAAATGTACAAATAGACAAAATAGAAATAAAAAATGCAGAACTAACCAAAGAACATAAAGATGCCAAAAGAGAAGTATTAGACATAAGAGCAACAATAAACAAAAATAGCTTAATAGACATAGAAATGCAAGTAAAGGATTATCATAATATAGATAAAAGGTCAATGGCGTATGTAACAAAACTGTATTCAGATCAATTAGAGGTAGGAGATGAATATAAAAAACCACTAAAAACGATATCAATAAACATATTAAACTTTAACTATTTTAAGAGAAATACATATCATTCAATAGGGCGAATGAAATTTGAAAAAATAGAGAAAGAAAAATATGTAGATATGGGATATGAAGAAGAAGACGAATATGTAAATGAGGACATAGAGGTACATTATATAGAACTACCAAAATTTAAAGAAAAAAATCCAGGTGTAAATAGTAAACTAGAGCAATGGCTGTGGCTAATCTGTGGAGAGGGGGAGAAAGCAGAGATGGCGAAGAAAGAAAATAAAGAAGTAAAGAAAGCATCAGAAGTACTACAAAAGATGAGTTTAAGTGAACAAGAAAGATGGCTATATGATTCAAGAAAATTTAGAGAATGGGACGAAAGAAGCTTAAGGGAATACGAAACAAATGAAGCAAGGCAAGAAGGCGAAAGAAAAGCAAAATTAGAAGATGCCAAAAAAATGTTAGATAAAAAAATAGACATAGAAACAATTATGGAAATAACAGGTTTAACAAAAGAAGAAATATTAAATAAGTAAAAAACAACAAAAAATTTTCTTTAAGGTTTATACTTAAAGAAAATTTTTATATATTTATAGTAGCAATAAAAGCCTAGAATGTCAAGGAAAAATGACAAAGTTTTGTATAAATTCTTTGATTAAAATTTTTAAAAATTCCTCATTTTTTGAACTCAAAAAAATGCTTGTAATTAAGCGGAATAGCTAACTACAAGCATTTTTGCATTTTCTTTAAGTATAAACCTTAAAGAAAAGTTGCGAAGGAGGAAAAAGTGTTGAAAAACAAAGGAATAACGCTAATTGCACTAGTAGTAACAATAATAGTTTTGTTAATATTAGCAGGAGTAAGTATAACAGCAGTATTTGGAGATAATGGAATAATAAGTGGAGCACAAAAAGCAAAAGAAAAAACAGATGAAGCTGTAAAAAATGAAAGAAAAGATTTAACAGAGCTTTTGGATGA
>CANQGW010000052.1 GCA_947623555.1 uncultured Clostridia bacterium | reverse complement strand
ATAAAGGAAAAGTATGGAGATGAGCCAGAATTTGAATGGGAAAAGTTTCCCGGATATGCTACTTTTAGAAATAAAGATAGTAAAAAGTGGTATGGTATAATAATGAATATTGATAAAAGTAAAATAGCTAAAAACTCTACCGGTGAGGTTGAAATAATTGATATAAAAGTAGAACCAAGTAAAATAGAATATTTACTAAAACAAGACGGGTTCTATCCTGCATATCACATGAATAAGAAAGCGTGGGTTACAATTATACTAAATAATACTATATCAGATGAAAAAATAATGGACTTAATAGAAAAAAGTTATTCATACACAATTATAAATAAAAATAGTGCTAAAAATGAGTGGATAGTACCTGCAAACCCGAAATATTTTGATATAGATAAAGCATTAAAGAAAAATAATACAATAATATGGAAACAAAGTACAGATATTAAAGTAAATGATATGGTATATATATATGTTGGCAAGCCTTATTCATCAATTATGTATAAATTTAAAGTAATAGAAGTAAATATTCCTTATCAATATAAAGACGAAAATATAAAAATACAAAAAGCCATGAAAATAGATTTAGTAACAAGATATGAACAAGGAAAAATATCATTTGATAAATTAAAAAGTTTCGGAATAAATGCTGTAAGAGGTCAAAGATATATGCCATTAGAGTTAAGTAAATATATAAATAAATTAGGAGGAAAGATATGAAAAAATTAAATAAAAGTGTAATTGCATTATTAATAGTAATGACAATTTTATCATTTACAAATTTTTTAAATATTAAAATAAATGGAGAAGTCTTAAAATTAGCAGGTATATCAGTAATTGTAGGTATTATAGCATATTTTACTACTAGAAAAACAAATGAAGTTATAACATCCGGATTAGATATAAAAAAGTGTTTTTCTTCTTTTAAAGATGTAAAAGTTATATTTTTATCAATTATACCTGTTTTATTACAAATATTATGTTTAATAATTGCAAAAAGATTTTTTCCTGAATATATTGAGCATGTAAGCAATAGAACAAATTTTATAAATACATCAGAAATGATAACAACAATATTAATTCTCGCGATAGCAGCATTAGGAGAAGAAATTGCGTGGAGAGCATTTTTTCAAAAACAAACTACAAAAATTATAAAATTTATACCTTCATTAATAATTACATCAGTTTTATTTTCTTTAGGACATTTTAATTTTAACAAGCCATTAATTGTTATTTATGATTTAATATTTATATTTATAGATTCCATATTTTATGGTCTTGTATTTAAGAAGACAGACAATGCATGGTGCAGTTGGATTTCACATTTTTTTGCTAATGCAATTTGTATATTTATGATGTAACTAAAACAGAATTTAGTAATTTATGGAGTTAAATTGGTTGAAAAATTTACTGAAATGTAATAATATTTAAAAGAAAGGAATTGATGTATTATGGAAAAACAAACGGCAGGGAGAGATAATTTAGGAAATTTAGCACCGAAATTTGCACAGCTTAATGATGATGTACTATTTGGAGAAATTTGGAGCAGAGAAGATAAACTATCCTTAAGAGATAGAAGTATGATTACTATTGCAGCTTTAATGGCTCAAGGCTTGTTCCCACAATTAAAGTCACATTTAATAATAGGAAAAAAGCATGGAATAAAAAAAGAAGAAGTTGTTGAAATAGTGACACAGCTTGCATTTTATACAGGATGGCCAAAAGCATGGAGCACATTTCCTATGATAAATGAAGTATATGCAGATGATAGTATTAAAGAGGTTCATGGTGGTGCATTTGGAATGGGAGAGCCAAATGTAAATTTTGCAAAATATTTTATAGGAAACTCATATTTAAAACAACTTGCTAAAACAGAAAATGGAATAGGATTTGCAAATGTAACTTTTGAACCTAAATGTAGAAATAATTGGCACATTCACAAAGCAACTAGTGGTGGAGGTCAAGTTTTAATTTGTGTAGAACGGAGAAGGTTGGTATCAGGAAGAAGGAAAACCAGCTCAAAGTTTAAATGTGGGAGATATTGTTGTAATTCCTGCAAATGTAAAACATTGGCATGGAGCTAAAAAAGACTCATGGTTTAGTCATATAGCAGTTGAAATCCCAGGAGAAAATACTTCTAATGAATGGTTAGAACCCGTTGCAAATGAAGAATATGATAAGTTATAATTTGCAAAAAGCTATAATAAATATGTAGAAGTTGTGAAGCAGTTTGCCCACAACAATTAAAAATATCAGAAGCTATGAAAGCATTTTCAAAAGCTTTAAATTAGGAGGAATTTAATTATGATGGAAAAAGTAGAAAGTATTAAAAAACAAAATCGTTTATTAGAGGCTTTGACAAGTACAAAAGGAAAATATATTGTAGGAACTTTTCTTTTAAGTGGGATAGGTATTGCTTTACCTAGAATATTCCATGTTTTGCTAGGCTCAAATGCTGGAGCTATATTTTTACCAATGCATATTGCAGTTTTAATTGCAGCACTTACATTTGGAATTGTAAGTTCAAGTATTGTAGCAGGTAGTTCAATAGTATTTAGTTATTTATTAACTGGAATGCCTAGTTTAGCAAGACTTCCATATATGCTAATAGAACTTATAATTTATGCTGTATTATTAAGTGTTTTAAAGAAAAAGTTTAATCCTTACATATCTTTAATTGCAACAATTATTTTAGGTAGGGTGCTATATGCAGGAGTATTGTTTGTAGCAATTAATTGGTTAGGATTACCTACTTATGGAATATCAGTAATAGAAAGTATTATTACAGGATTACCTGGAATTTTGGTTCAATTAGTTTGTGTACCATTTATAGCCAAAACAATAAAGAAAGGAATTCGTTTAGATGACTAAATTAGAAGAAATAAAAGAAATTTTACATCAAAAAAATGCTTCATTAGTTGTAGCCTATGAAAATGGAGAAATAAAAGAATATTATCAAGATAGAATAAAAGATATAAAAGACATCTTAAGCAAAAATAAAAATGCGTTAAAAGGGGCTGTTATAGCAGATAAAGTAATTGGAAAAGTAGCAGGAAGTATTTTAACAGTAGCAGGTGTTAAAGAAATTTATGCAGATGTTATAAGCAAATATGCAATTCCTGTATTAGAAGAAAACTGTATCAAATATGAATATAAAGAAAAGGTAGAATATATTATAAATCAAACTAAAACTGGAATGTGTCCTATGGAAAACAAATACAAGGATGAGAAAGATATTTATAAAATTTATAGTGAAATGATAGAAGAGTAACATTAAATATGAGCAAGTGAATATTTACAATCACTTGCTTTTTTGATATACTTTAGTCAGATAAATAGTAATTTATAGGGAGAAATAATAATGAATTTTATATTTGCTTTAGTTATACCTTTACTTATGATGTTTATGGTATATGTAGCACCAGTAATATTAATATTATTTGCTATTATATATATAATAAGATTAAAATCAATAGATATAACTTGTAAAATTTTAATAATTACAATTATTATACTATGTGTATTAATATTATTTATAACATTAATACATATTGAGCCAGACAAACCAAGTGAGTTATATACAAAAATGAAGAAGATTAATGATAGTCAAAGTATTATAGGATTATCAAAAGAGCAAGTTGAGGAATTATTAGGAAAACCAGTCAAAACACATAAATCTGATAGTATTTATTTATATAATGCAGGATATATATTTAAAGAAGTAAATTGGAGAAGGCATTTTTCTCTCTGGGCAAAAACTTACTATTATGTATTTTCAGTAAATTTTGATGAAACTGATAAAGTAGAGTCTACTTTGATGGAAGAATCTTTGGAGTTATGTGTTCCATAATACAATATATTTTTGAACAAAAAATTACAATTTCTATGAGCAAGTGAAACCATACATCACTTGCTTTTTTGTTATATAATAGAAAAAATTTATAAAATAGTATTGACAAAATAAAAACAAGATAGTATTATTGTATTATGCAAGTAATACAATAATGAAAGGAGATAATTGTGGATTATATTTTTGATAATGAAAGACCGATTTATATTCAATTAGTTGAAATAATAAGAG
>CANQGW010000051.1 GCA_947623555.1 uncultured Clostridia bacterium | reverse complement strand
AAACCTCTATCAGGAGCTAAATTCAGAATTACAGTTCAAAGTGGATTAGTAAATGTAATTTATGCTGCTGAAGGTCTAGAAACAAATGAAAATGGTGAATTACAAGAAACAGAAAATACAACAAGATATACACCTGAAGCATCTATGTCAAACTTACCAATAGATAAAGAAGGTGTAACATACAAAGTAAGAATTACTGAAACAGAAGCACCAGCTGGTTACATTGCATTAGATGAAACAATTGAATTAACAGGAAAATCAGTAAAAGATGGTGATAAATATAAGATAGTCTTAAATGATCAAACTATAACAGAAACTGAAGATTATAGTATCTCTGTAGAAGATGGAATAATAAAAGTAACTGTTAAAGAAGCACCAAAAACAGGTGACTATGACTTCACTATAACTAAGAAAGATTCTGCAACAAATGGAGTAATCGCAGATGAAAAGACAAGATTCCAAGTAGATGTTTACTCAGACTTTACAACATCTCTAAATACTGAAAATATAGTAAAACTTGTAAATACTAAAGGTGAAGTAATACCAACATCTGATATAGCAGTATCTACAAACGGTATAGCTACAATAGGTGACATATTAATCACAAAAGATATGGTAGGAAAAACATATTACTTCGTAGTTACAGAAACACAAGCACCAGACAAATATACAGGAATCGATTATAAAGTAGTTGTTCCAGTAACATTTGAAGAAACTGATGATGAATATATAGCAATTCATAATGTAGAAAATGCATTTGCTTTAACTGAAAATGGTAGAAAATCATTAACAGAAATGGCAACAGCAATTAATGAATGTGCAAGCACTGAAAATACTAATGTATCTATAAATGTAAACGTACCTAACAAAACACAAGAAAATACATACTCAATTGCAGTTGACAAGGTTGATAATAAAGGTAAACATCTAGATGATGTAGTATTTACAACAGAAGCAACAGGCGAAAATGCTGATAATACAAGAAAATACTCAAATATAACAAGCCCAGTTGAAACAATAAAATCAAATACATCACCTATAACAGTTGTAACAAGTACAATTTCAGCTGATAGTGTAGCAACAGATACATATACAATAAAAGAAACAGAAACAAAAGATGGTTACTTAAAATTAGCAGATGATATCAATGTAAAAGTTGAAAAGGCACAAGACGGAAATAATTATAAAGTAAGTAAGTTTACAGTAACTGTTAATGGTAAAACACAAGAATTAGCTAATAATGGAAGCATAGCATTAACTGCAAGACTACAAGACTCTGACGGAAATGTAGTAGCTGGAAAAACAGCACAAATAAAAGTAACAAGAAGTGGAAATTCAATAGTAATAGTTGTTGAAAATATAAATGAAAATAAAGATGGATCATATCAAATCAAAGTAAACAAAATAAAAGCACAAGAAGAAGGAAAAGATAAAGTATATCTATCAGGAGCAGTATTTAAAACAACAGGTTATGATGGAAAAGGTGCTGAATTTACATCAGATGTTATTACAACACCAGTTACAACAGATGGAACATCAACAGCTAAACAAGTTGTAGATAATTATATAACAAAAGGAAATGCTCAATTAGTTGATACATATATAATTAAAGAAACAAAAGCACCAAGTGATAATTATGCTAAACTAAAAGATGCTATTAAAGTAACAGTTACAAAGACTGAAGCAGACAAAGAGTATGTTGTAAAAGAATTTAAGGTAAATGATACAGTAATACCTGAAAATCAAACAGTAACATTAGATGTTAAGTTAGATAATAATAAAGATGCTAAGATCTATGTAACAAGAAATGGTAATGAAATTACAATCGAAGTAGAAAATAAAAAAGATATAGATGGAAGATTCGGATTAGCATTGGTTAAGAAAGTAAAAGATTCAACAGAACCAGTTGAAGGAGCAGAGTTTACAGTTTCAGTTAAGAGCAAAGATAGTGGATTTGACTACTATGGAACAAAATTAACAACTGATACTCTAGGTAACTTAAGTGAAAGAGGAGCTACTGTAGTTACAAATTCAAGCTTAGGTGAAATACCAATTACAGAAGCTGGTATAGTATATACAGTAACATTTACAGAAACTTATGCACCAGATCCATTAGTAAAAATAGATCCAATCACATTTGATGTTGTATCTGTAGAAGAAAATGGAAGATATACAGTTAAACTTGCTGACGGAACTAATGTAAACGGTGATAATTATACTGTTAAAGTAGAAAATGGTGTAGTTGTAGTAGAAGCTAGTGACCCTAAAGCTGATAAAGAAGGCGGATATGATATCCAAATCGAAAAGATTGATGAAAATGGTCAACATTTGAGCGGAGTTGTATTTGACACAACAGCTTCAGGTGACAATGCAGAAACAACAAAACAACATGCACAAATAAAAGATAGAGTAATAACAGAAAACTCACCAATAACAGTAGTATCAAGTGATATAACAGAAGATAATGTAACACCAGCAGATGAGTACACTATTACAGAAAATGAAACAAGGGATGGATATTATAAATTAGCAGAGGCAATTACTGTAAAAGTTGATAAGAAAGAAGAAGATTCAAAATATAGTGTAGATAAGTTTACAATAACATATAATGGAACTTCAAAAGAATTATCTAAAGATGGTTCTGTAGAGTTTACAGCTCAACTTCTTGATAACCAAGGACATAAAGTAACAGGTAAATTAGGTAAACTTAAGATTACAAGAAGTGGAAACATAATAAAATTAATTGTTGAAAACTTAACAAATGGTTACTATGGTTCATATCAAATCAACTTAAATAAAGTAGAAGCTAAAGAAGCTGATACAACTGAAGTAACAGAAGATAAATACTTAGCAGGAGCTATGTTTAAGATAACAGGTGTTGATGGAAGAAATAATTCATTAGAAAAATCTATTACTTCACCAGTAACAACAACTGGAACATCAACTGCACAAGAAATAGTAAATAGAAGAATTACAAAAGATAATTATGACGTAGTTGACACATATACTATAACAGAGGTACAAGCACCAGATGGATATTATATGTTAGCTGAACCAATTACTGTAAGAGTAGCAAAAGAAGATGACGCAGAAAATAAAACATACAAAGTAAGCAGATTCTCAGTAAACGGACAAACAGCTAATGATGACGGTGAAATTGTTATAGAAAATGTTAAATTAATGGGTACAGATGAAACTGTAACAATTAAGGCAACAGTAAAAGATAATACATTAACAATAATTGTAGAAAATAAGAAAGATTCAAATAGTAATTATGGTCATTTCGGAGTTGAATTGGTTAAATATGAAGATGGAACTGAAATACCAGTAAAAGGAGCTAAGTTCAATGTAGTAGTTCAAAGTAGATTAAAAGATATTGAGTATTATGGAGAGAACTTAGAGACAGATGCAAGTGGTAAATTACAAGAAACAGATAATTCAAATATATTAACACCAGATGCAAAAATGTCATATTTACCAATAGATAAAGCTGATATACCATATAGAGTAATAATTACAGAAACATATACACCGGATGGATTCATTGGATTAGATGAAAGCATTGTGGTAAGTGCAAAAGCTGTAAAGGATGGTGACTCATATACAATTGAGTTAGATGATAAGGCAGTAGACGAAAATGATAATTACAAAGTCGAATTAAAGGACGGAGTAATAAGACTTATAGTTGAAAATACACCAAAATCAGGTACTTATGACTTCACAGTAACTAAGAAAGATTCTACAACAAATGGAATAATTTCTGATGAGACTACAACATTTAATGTAAAAGTTTACTCAGAAGTTGGAGATACCTTAGATGATACAAAACTAGTAACACTTAAGGATTCAAATGATTCAGTAATAGATACTTCATCAATTAGTGTATCAACAAATGCTATAGCAACAATAGATGATATAGCAATTACAAAAGATATGATAGGTAAAACATATTACTTTGTAATTGAAGAAACACAAGCACCAGACGCATATTCAGCAATTAATTATAAAGTAGTAGTACCAGTAACATTTGAAGAAACAAGTACAGGATATAGAGCAACACATAATGTAGAAAAGGCATTTGCTTTAACTGAAAATGGTAGAAAATCATTAACAGAAATGGCAACAGCAATTAATGAATGTGTAAGCACTCAAAATACTGATACTGGTATAAATGTAAATGTACC
>CANQGW010000050.1 GCA_947623555.1 uncultured Clostridia bacterium | reverse complement strand
GAACTTTCATTGTCCATATATGACTCTAATTGTACTGATAATACATTTTGTTCTAAATATTCTCTTTCACTTGTTATCAATGTTAAGTCTGCTGCTTTTTGGGCTCCACTTATTATTCCATTTTCTCCAAATACTGCTGTTATACTTACTCCTGCTAATATTAATAAAACCACTATGGTTACTACTAATGCAATTAGCGTTATTCCTTTGTTTTTCAATGTTTTTTCCTCCTTCGCAACTTTTCTTTAAGGTTTATACTTAAAGAAAATGTAAAAATGCTTGTAGTTAGCTCATCCGCTTAATTACAAGCATTTTTTTGACTTCAAAAAATGAGGAATTTTTAAAAATTTTAATCAAAAAATTTATACAAAACTTTTTCGTTTTTCCTTGACACTCATGGCTTTTATTGCTATCATAAGTATATAAAAATTTTCTTTAAGTATAAACCTTAAAGAAAATTTTTTGTTGTTTTTTACTTATTTAGGATTTAGAATTATCATTTTAAAATAAGATTAGTATAATTAAAAATATGCATCATTTATTTTAGTTTCGTTATTTCTTCCCTTGTTAAACCTGTTATTTCCATAATTGTTTCTATGTCTATTTTTTTATCTAGCATTTTTTTGGCATCTTCTAATTTTGCTTTTCTTTCGCCCTGTTGCACACCTTCCTGCCTTGCTTCATTTGTTTCATATTCCCTTAAGCTTCTTTCATCCCATTCTCTAAACTTTCTTGAATCATATAGCCATCTTTCTTGTTCACTTAAACTCATCTTTTGTAGCACGTCTGATGCTTTCTTGACTTCTTGATTTTCTTTCTTTGCCATCTCTGCTTTTTCCCCCTCTCCACAGATTAGCCACAGCCATTGTTCTAGTTTACTATTTACACCTGGATTTTTTTCTTTAAATTTTGGTAGTTCTATATAATGTACCTCTATGTCCTCATTTACATATTCGTCTTCTTCTTCATATCCCATATCTACATATTTTTCTTTCTCTATTTTTTCAAATTTCATTCGCCCTATTGAATGATATGTATTTCTCTTAAAATAGTTAAAGTTTAATATGTTTATTGATATCGTTTTTAGTGGTTTTTTATATTCATCTCCTACCTCTAATTGATCTGAATACAGTTTTGTTACATACGCCATTGACCTTTTATCTATATTATGATAATCCTTTACTTGCATTTCTATGTCTATTAAGCTATTTTTGTTTATTGTTGCTCTTATGTCTAATACTTCTCTTTTGGCATCTTTATGTTCTTTGGTTAGTTCTGCATTTTTTATTTCTATTTTGTCTATTTGTACATTTAATATTCCTGTTAAAAAGTCTTTTAGCATATCTTCTTGCCCATCTTTTGTAAATACCCTTTTAAATACATAATCATTTGTTAAGGGTAATAACTCTACCTCTTGTGTTTTTTCCATTTACTCTTCCTTTCTTTATTGTATCACGCTATTTATTAAGATACAATACTTTAGTTAAATTTATTTTATATGTTTCACAAAAGTGCTAGTTATTAACACCCTCCCTTCTTCTTTTAGATTTACTTTTAATTTTTGTTTTGGATATTTTTTAGATTAAATTTGTTTTGAAATAAGTTTTTGTTTTAGAAATTTCAAAAATAATGTGTTCATAAATATTATCTTGATTTTAAAAATATCAGATTTAAGCAAATAAATTTCGCTATTTTTTAAAATTATAAGAAGAATATAAATTGTTTCTTTTTTGGGTTCATAGTCTTTACTTAAAGCAAGAGTTCCTACTTACCTACAAAAACTAATTTATATTCTTCATACTCATTATATAAAAAAGTATAAAGAATGCACTTTTGCTTTATATGCATTATTTATACCATGTTATTTCCATAATTTCAACATATTTCGTATGCCATATTTTGACCTATTTCGACTTTGACTTTTTATTATTTTTTTATAAAATGTATGAAATATTTAGTTAAGCTATAATTTCAAAATCTAATTTTCTTTTAATATTGGATAACCATTATTTTTATTTTCTGTATCTTTTACCCAAACTGTTTCTTCATTTCCTGCATTTAGTTTGTCTACAAATGATGCAGTTCCTTCTGGTACATCAATATCTTTCATTTGTGCTTCTGTTCTGCTTTCTGCAGTTTCACTTATATCTTTTAAATTTACTGCACCTGCGCATGTACCTTCTAAATAATAACAATTTGTAACTGTCGTATTTTCTAAACTTCCTGTTCCTGCAACTCCTCCGTATATAAGTATTATTACCTGGGTTTGTTGCACTAACATTTCCTGTATTATAACAATTTGTTATTGTAGTACCAGTTGTACTAGAATGTACACTACAAATTCCTCCGATATAGTTAGTAATTCCTTTTACTTCTCCTATATTATAACAATTATCTATAACAATAGTTGATGTATATCCTACAACCCCTGATATTCCGCCAACATATTGTTGCCCACTTATTTCTTTCTTATTATAACATTGTTTTATTGTAGATTCAGTTTGTAAATCCCCACATATTCCGCCTACGCTTGCTGGCCCTATGCCATTTTCTAAAGTTCCTATCTTTCCTTCATTATAACAGTTATATATTGTAGAATTATTTACTGCTCTTCCAGCTATTCCACCTAACTGTATTCTAGATTTACCTGCTTCTGCTATTGTTTTTACTTCGTTATAATTATGTGAATTTCTTATTTCACTTTGGCTATTCGCATTTCCTACTATTCCTCCTGCCCTTACATGATATGCTTGATCAGTATATAATACACCATCTCCTATTATTATTCCATTATTATTACAATTATCTACTATGCTTTTTTCACTATAACCTGCTATTCCTCCAACATTTTGTTTTCCTGTTATCTCTCCATCATTACTACATGATGTAACTTTGTTTCCTTCTTGTTTTGTATCTCCTACTATTCCTCCTACATCTTGATATGATCCAATTATTTTTCCTATATTTTTACTTTCTGTTATATTTCCATTATTCCACCCTGTTATTCCACCTATATTTTGCGATACTGTTCCTGTACTTTTTATTGTTCCCCTGTTTTCACATTTTTCTATTAATGGTGTTGTTCCACTATTAAACCCTGCTATTCCTCCAAAACTTCCGGATATGCCAGATACGTTACCTCTATTAGAACATTCTTTTATTATTCCGACCAGAGTTTGAACCTACTATTCCTCCAACGAAAACTCCTATGTATTTTTCTGGATCTACCGTTTCATTTTCTGTTATTTTCGCACTATTACTACTTGATGTAATTGTTCCACCATAGTTTTGTCCAACTATTCCTCCTACATATTTTTTTGCTGTTATTTCTCCACCTTCTGTTTTTACTCTATCTATTGTTCCATAGTTTATTCCTACTAATCCTCCTACATAGTTTTTTGTTGATGTTATATTTACATTTGATATTACTATGTTTTTTATACTACTTTTATCTCCACAGTAGCCAAATAAACCCATATAATTACTTTCTTTTTCATTTATATATAGGTTTTTTATAGTGTGCGCTCCTCCATCAAATGTTCCTTTAAATTGTTTTTCTGCATTTCCTATTGGTATAAATCCACCTTCTGTTGTTAACTCTGTTTTTAATTCTTCTGTACCGTTTGCTTTATTTATATCTCCATAATCTGTTCTTGTATAATCCACATACGATAAATTTGACTTAAAATCTAGGTTTATTCCTAGTTTTACTACCTTTTCTTCATAACTATTTCCTTCATTTACATTGTTAGAAAATGTTACTAGGTCTTCTATACTTTCTATTAAATATGGTTCCTCTTCTGTTCCTTTTCCTGCTAATTCTTTTGGCGTACTATCTGTTACTTTTTTTGCTTCTCCTCCTGTTAATATACTATCTAGTTCATCAAAAAGCTCTGTCAAATCTTTTCTTTCATTTTTTACAGCTTCATCTGTTTTTTCTTTTGCTTTTTGGGCTCCGCCTATTATTCCATTATCTCCAAACACTGCTGTTATACTTACACCTGCTAATATTAACAAAACTATTATTGTTACTACTAATGCAATTAGCGTTATTCCTTTGTTTTTCAATGTTTTTTCCTCCTTCGCAACTTTTCTTTAAGGTTTATACTTAAAGAAAATACAAAAATGCTTGTAGTTAGCTGTTCCGCTTAATTACAAGCATTTTTTTGTATTCAAAAAAGAAGAAATTTTTTTATTTTTTCGAAAAAATATTTATGACAAACTTTTCTTTTTTTCCTTGACATTGTAGGCTTTTATTGCTATCATAAACATATAAAAATTTTCTTTAAGTATAAACCTTAAAGAAAATTTTTTATATTTAATTCATATTTTAGTTATTAACAAAAATTTTACTTAATTATTATTTACTCGACATTTTTCTTCAAAACATATTCCATTTTGTTTAAGAATATAGTATAATCCTAAATTTGACAGTTAAATGGCAGAAAGCTTGATATTCAAGACTTCTGCCATTTTTGAAGTGC
>CANQGW010000049.1 GCA_947623555.1 uncultured Clostridia bacterium | reverse complement strand
AAAGTGTTGAAGCAATTGACATTGAAGGATTAGAAAAAAAGATAAAAAAATTGCCTACATTTACTTGACACATACTTATTAAAAAAATAAATGGTAAATGTTTTGACTTTTGCCATTTTTTGTAGTATAATAAGAATGTGGTTGAAGAATAGACTAAAAGCCTTTCTTAACTAACTGTAGTTGCATAGTTTTTGCAAATTTAGAAAGGAGGACTTACATGTTTAATGTAGGAGATAAAATTGTATACCCAATGCATGGAGCAGGTACAATAGATAGCATAGAAGAAAAAAATATTTTAGGTGAAAGTCAAGCTTATTATATTATAAAAATGCCAGGTGAAGTAAAAGTAATGGTACCAACTAGTAAAGCAGAGCAAATAGGTGTTAGAAATGTAATAGGCAAAGAAGAAGCGGAAAAAGTAATTTCAATTTTGGGAGAGGACGAAACAGAAATGTCTCAAAACTGGAATAAAAGATATAGAGATAACATGGAAAAAATGAAAAGTGGAAGCATTTATGAGGTAGCAGATGTTGTTAGAAACTTAAGCTTTAAACAAAAAGAAAAAGGTTTATCTACAGGTGAAAAGAAAATGCTTTCAAATGCAAAACAAATTTTAGTAAGTGAACTTGTTTTAGCAGAGCATGCTACACAAGACGAGGTAGAAGAACTAATTAACAACAAAATAAACGTGTCATTTGACGAATACAAAGCACCACACGAGCAAGTTGATATAAATGCAAGTGTAGTAAACAAGTTTATACCTTATGATGAAAACAACTAAAATACATAAATTGACAAAATATAGTGAATTCTGACAATACCAAAGTTTAAAATTGTTAAAATTTGTAGCAGTTTTAAAATAAGCAAACTAAAGCTTTAAACGGCTTAAATGTAGGAGTTTGGGTAACGAAAAGAATCACTATTTTTTTGCCTAAAATAGTAGTATTGTCATAAAGGCTAGAAGGATTTATACACTTTATGTCGAATAATATAATAAGTATATAGAAAGGTAATTCTAAATTGGCAAGGTATAGCGAAGAATTAATAGAAGAAATTAAATCAAGTAATGACATTGTGGATGTTATATCAAATTATGTTACATTAAAAAGAAGTGGGAGAAATTTCTTCGGATTATGTCCATTTCATAAAGAAAAGTCTCCTTCTTTTGCTGTTTCGCCAGATAAGCAAATATTCCATTGCTTTGGCTGTGGGGCAGGTGGAAACGTTATACATTTTGTTAGCAAAATAGAAGGGCTAGACTTTAAAGATACATTAGAAGTTTTAGCAAACAGGGCAGGAATAGAATTACCAGCATTAGATAACTATGAAGATGATAAAACTGCAAAATTAAAATCTAAAGTATATGAAATAAATCAAATTGCAGCAGAATTTTATCATGAAAACCTATACAAACCTACCTCAAAAATAGCACAAGAATACATAAAAAAAAGAAAGCTAGATAACCATACTTTAAAGGCGTTTTTAATTGGGTATTCTGGTAACTTTGATGAATTATACAAAATATTAAAAGCAAAAGGTTATACAGAAGAAGAAATGTTAGCATCTAGCCTAATTAAAAAGTCACAAGATGGCAAATATATGGATAGCTTTAGAAAAAGGCTAATGTTTCCAATACAAGACGTTAGGGAAAGGGTTATTGCCTTTGGTGGTAGAGTACTAGATGATAGCAAACCCAAATATATAAATTCACCAGAAAATATAGTGTATAGTAAAGGAAGAAACTTATTTGGTTTAAATGTAGCAAAAAAACATGATACCAGTAAAATTATTATTGTAGAAGGCTATATGGACGCCATTTCTCTTTACCAAAGGGGAATAACAAATGTAGTAGCATCACTAGGAACTGCTATGACAGAGGCACAAGGAAGGCTTCTTCGTAGAAATAGCAAACAAGTTATTTTAGGTTATGATGCTGATGGTGCAGGACAAGCTGCTATTTTAAGAGGAATGGACATATTACAAAATCTAGGGTGCGATATTCGTGTACTTCAAATTGAAGGCGCAAAAGACCCTGACGAATATGTTATAAAATATGGACCAGAAAGATTTCAAAAATGTGTAGACAATGCTATTTCATTGGTAGAGTTTAAAGTTAAAGTATTAAAAAAAGAGCTAAATACAGAAAATACTAACGATAAAATTAAATTTTTAAATGAAATAGCTAAAATTTTAGCAAAAATATCAAATCAAATGGAAAGAGAAATATACATAGATAAATTGTCAAAAGAATATACAATTTCAAAAGAAGCTATACAAGCAGAAGTAAATAAATTAATGTATAAAGACTCAAATGGTAGCAAAAAACTAGAAAAAAGGGTTAGTCAAATAAAACCTACAAATGAAAATCAGGTAAGCCCAATTTCTCCTGAAACTTTAAGAAGAGAAAACATGGTAATTTATTTACTTATAAACGAACCAGAAAAATCATACGATAAATTAAAAGAAAATGTAGAATATAATTCATTTAAAAGCGAATTAAATAAGCAAATTTTAAAAAAATTGTATGAAGAATTAGAAAAAGGAAATATTAATACTAATTATATTTTAAATTGGTTTGATAATGAAGAAATAATCAGCCATGTTACAGAAATTATGGCTTATGATTTTGAAATATCAGATGTTAATAAAGCATTAGAAGACATAATTAACATTTACCAAAAAGAAAAGTTAATATCAAGAAGAAATGAAATTATAAAAATGCTAGAGAATGTATCAGAGCTATCAAGTGAAGAAACAAAACAATACGAAAATGAGTTAAATGATATTATTCTTAAATTAGCAAAAATTAAGTAGGAGGTTTCATAAATGAAAAAAGTGCAAGAAGATAAACCAGTAAAAGAAAAAAAGAAAACAACACTTAAAGCAAAAACAAATGAAACAAATAAAGCTAAAAATAAAAAGGTAGAAGAAACTTCAAAAAAGAAAGAAAAAACTAACAATAAAGCAGTACCTAAAAAAGTAGAAACAAAAAATGAAAAGGTTAAAACTGAACCAGTAAAGAGTAAAAACACTAAAAAGGTAGCTGTAAAAACTCAAAAAGAAACAAAGCAAGTTGAAGAAAAACCAGTAAAAGTTAAAGTAGAAGCTAAAAAAGAAGAAAAGAAAGAAAACGAAAAACCTTCAAAAGAGCAAAATATTAAAAGTGAAACTTCTGAAGAACCAAAAAAAGAGGAAAAAAAGTTAGATGATATTAGCAAAGAAAAGGTTGCAAATATCTTAAAAATGGCAAAAGAACGAGGAAAAATAACGTATGGTGACCTTGCTAATGAACTAGAAGACACTAACCCAGAGCAAATAGACAGAGTTTTTGATGCATTTGAAGATTTAGGAATGGATGTTTTAAAAAGTGATGATGACCTAGACGAAGAACCTGACATGGATGACTTAAGAGACGTTGAAGACATTAAACTAGAAGAAATAGACTTAAGCAATATAGAAGGAGTTAGCATAGATGACCCTGTTAGAATGTATTTAAGAGAAATAGGTAAAATACCACTTTTAACGTATGAGCAAGAGTTAGATTTAGCTAAAAAAATATTAGAAGGTGACGAAGAAGCAAAACAAAAGCTTACAGAATCTAACTTAAGGTTAGTAGTAAGTATAGCTAAAAAATATGTTGGAAGAGGTATGCTTTTCCTAGACTTAATTCAAGAAGGTAACATGGGCTTAATAAAAGCAGTAGAAAAATTTGACTATACAAAAGGTTATAAATTTAGTACTTATGCAACATGGTGGATTAGGCAAGCTATAACAAGAGCAATTGCAGATCAAGCAAGAACTATACGTATACCTGTACACATGGTAGAAACTATTAACAAATTAATTAGAACTTCAAGACATTTACTTCAGCAAAATGGACGTGAACCAACTCCAGAAGAAATAGCACAAGACATGGAAATTCCAGTAGAAAGAGTAATGGAAATTCAAAAAATAGCACAAGACCCAGTATCATTAGAAACACCAATAGGTGAGGAAGACGATAGCCATTTAGGAGACTTTATTCAAGATGAAGATAGCCCAGCACCACAAGATTCTGCAGCATATACCTTACTTCGCGAGCAATTAGAAGAGGTTATGGGAACACTAACTTCAAGAGAAGCAAAAGTATTAAAGTTAAGGTTTGGTTTAGAAGATGGCAAAGCAAGAACTCTAGAAGAAGTTGGTAGAGAGTTCATGGTAACACGTGAAAGAATAAGGCAAATTGAGGCAAAGGCATTAAGAAAATTAAGACATCCAAGCAGAAGTAAAAAGCTAAAAGATTATATGAATTAATATAACTTGCAAAGATATAAATTTAGCATATTAAATATTATTATTTAATATGCTAAAATTTTAAAAATAGGTAAGAGGCAAAATTAATTTTAAAAAGAAAATTTTAAAATACCTCAAAATATTGCTAAATACTTGATTTTTTCAATAAAACATGGTATAATAAAAAAGTATTTAGGAAAATAAACCTATGGAGGTGAAAATTCTTAAAATTTATTTTAAGAAGTATATATGAAATTATTAAAAGAATTAAATCATTTCTGGAATGTAACTTTAGGTGCAGATTATCCAGATGAAGTTAATATAGAAGGCGATAGTGCTGAAATGCAAGAGCTACAAGAATCATTAAAAAGATTAGAAAATATGGAAAATAAGGCAAATGGTACAAGCAGTAAATCAGGTAAAGGCGGAAAAAGTAGCCAAGTAGTAGAAAAAGTTAAAACAGATGAACATGAAGCTATAGAAAATCTTGCTAAAAACAACGATAGTAAAGAACAAAAAGAAAATGATGAATTAGTAAAATAAAAGAAAAAGCTATTTTAGCTTTTTTCTTTTATTACACTTGACAAACTAAAAAACACATATTATAATAATAAACGTTCTAAAAAAATATATGGCGACGTAGCTCAGCTGGCTAGAGCGATCGGTTCATACCCGATAGGTCATGTGTTCGATCCACATCGTCGCTACCATTAATACCCTATAGAAGACAGTAGGTAATATGTCAATAGAAAAATAAAAAATTTTTCAAATATTTTTAAACTAAATATTGAAAAATAGGCA
>CANQGW010000048.1 GCA_947623555.1 uncultured Clostridia bacterium | reverse complement strand
AAAAGTGTTGAAGCAATTGACATTGAAGGATTAGAAAAAAAGATAAAAAAATTGCCTACATTTACTTGACACATACATTAAAAAATTCTTTAAACACTAATTTTGACATTTTTTTGCATATATGTTAAACTATTTATGTAAATTTGTTTGGGAGGTAAAATATGAGATATACTATGGGGTTAGATATAGGTATAGCATCTATAGGATGGGCAGTGATTAATAATGAAAAAAGTAGGATAGAAGATTTAGGAGTAAGAGTTTTTAAAAAAGCAGAAGAAATAGACGGAAAGTCACTAAATTTAGCAAGAAGAGAAGCTAGAGGAGCCAGAAGAAGAATTAGAAGAAGAGCTGCAAGAATGAGAAAAGTAAAAGAACTTTTTCTAAAATACAATATAGTTACAAAAGATGAATTAGCAAAGTTATACACTTTATCAGAAAACGATAAAGATGTATGGGAATTAAGAGCAGAAGGATTAAATAAATTGTTAGATGAAAAACAATGGGCTAGGGTACTAACTAGTATTGCAAAAAGAAAAGGATATCAATCTAACAGGAAAACGGATGAAGAAGATAAAGAAGTAGGAAAGTTAAGCAAAGGAACCCTTGAGAACAAGAGAATTTTGGAAGAAAAAGGATATAAAACAATAGGAGAAATGTTTTATAAAGATGAAAAATTTCAAAGTGGTAAAAGAAATAAAGGTGGAGAATATAATAATACTGTATTAAGAAGTATGCTTATAGATGAAGTACACGAGCTATTTCAAGCACAAAGAAAACTAAAGAGTAATTTTGCAAGTCAAGAATTAGAAAAAGAATATCTTGATATTGTAACATTTCAAAAACAATATATTACCCCAGAATTATTAGAAAAAATGTTAGGAAGATGTACTTTTGAGAAAGAAGAATATAGAGCACCCAAAAATAGTTATACATTTGAAAGATTTATGCTATTACAAAAAGTTAATAATTTAAAAATAAATTTAGAAGATGGTGAAATTATAGAGTTAACGAAAATTCAAAAAGAGAGTATTGTAAAATTAGCTTATGAACAAGCTGAAATAAAGTATAGTCAATTAAGAAAAAAATTAGAATTGCCAGAAACAGCTAAATTTACAGATTTAAATTATAATATATCTAAAAGCAAAAAAGATTTATCACCAGAGGAAATTATTAAACAAATAGAAGATAAAAAATTTGTTAAATTAGAGGGATGGCACAAAATAAGATTAGCTCTAAAAGCAAATAATTGTGCAGAAAAATTCGAACAAATAAAACAAAACCCAGAAATGCAAAATATAATAGCAGATGCACTAGTTAGAAATAAAACGGATGAAACAATTAAAAAATATTTAGAAGATAAAAACATAGACAAACCAATTATTGATGCAATATTAAATATTAACTTTACTAAATTTGGACATTTGTCATATAAAGCAATGAAAAAAATAATACCAGAATTAGAAAATGGGTTAACTTATGATAAAGCGTGTGAAGCGGCAGGCTACGAATTTAAGGGAAAACAAAATCAATTGCAATATAAATTACCACCACTTACAAAGTTAGATGATGTAATTTTAAATCCAGTAGTATTAAGAGCAGTTACGCAAACAAGAAAAGTAATAAATAGTATTATTGATAAATATGGATCTCCTACAGAAATATATATAGAAACAGCCAAAGACTTGTCAAAATCTTATGATGAACGAAAAGCAATAGAAGCAAAACAAAAGGAAAATGCTAGTAATAATGAGAAAATAAAAGAATACATAAAAGATACATTTAATTTTGAGCCAAAACCATTTGACATTGTGAAAATGAAATTATGGAGAGAACAAGGCGGAAAATGTATGTATTCTGGAAAACCTATTCCAGCAGAAAGATTATATGAAGAAAATTTTGTACAAGTTGATCATATTATACCTTTTTCAAGATGCTTTGATGATAGTTATCAAAATAAAGTATTAGTTTTAACAGATCAAAATCAAAGAAAAAAAGAAAGAACACCTTATGAATATTTTGGAGAAGATGAACAAAGATGGCATCAATTTGAAGAATTAGTAAATGTCACATATAAATTTAACACTAGAAAAAAAGAGAAATTACTTATAAAAAAATTTGATGAAAATAAATCAAGAGAGTGGATAGATAGAAATATAAATGATACAAGATATATTTCAAGATTTATGTATAACTATATTACTAATAATTTGAAATTTGCAGAAAGCGACTCAAAAAGAAAAGTATATGCAATAAATGGACAAGCAACAGCAGTTTTAAGACATTATTGGGGAATAAAAAAAGATAGAGAAGAATCAGACAAACACCATGCACAAGATGCAGTTGTTATTGCTTGTGCAACAAATAAAAACATAAAAAAGGTTTCAGACTACAGTAGAAGAAAAGTATTACACATTAACAATGAATTAATTGATACAGAAACTGGAGAAATAATAGATGCAAAATATAATACAGAACTTACTATAAAAGAACCATGGCCAAGATTTAGAGAAGAAGTGGAAGCAAGAATGGAAGATGCAGATAATGATGGAAAATTGTATTCACTAATTCATGGAGAATTTCATAACTATGATGATATAGATTTAAACGAAATAAAACCGATTTTTGTATCTAGAATGCCAGAAAGAAAGATAACAGGAAGAGCTCATAAAGATACTATGCGTTCACAAAAATTTGTAAAACAAGGATATAATTATACAACTGTAAAGAAACCTTTAAAAGATATTTCTAAACAAGAAATAGAAACAGTTATAAATAATGAAGAATGTAAATTATTATATTTAAGTGACAAAGCTATGTATGATGATATATATGAAAAAATGAAAGAGTTCGATTTTAAAGCAGAAAAAGCATTTGCAGATGGATATAGGAAACATAGTAAAAAAGGTAATAGCCCTATTGTACGAAGTATTAAAGTACCATCAATAGGATGCACAGGTGTTAAGTTGAAAAATAATTCTATTGCAGAAAATGCTAGTATGGTGAGAGTAGATGTGTTTGAAAAAGACAGCAAATATTATTTAGTACCAATTTATGTATCAGATTTTGTGAAGAAAGAATTACCTAATAAAGCTATTGTGGCAAAGAAAGATGAAAATGATTGGATAGAAATGACAGAAGATTATAAATTTAAATTTAGCCTATATCCGAATGATTTAGTAAAGATAAAAAAGAAAAATGAAAAAGAATTTTTAGCTTATTATAATTCAACGCATAGAGGAACTGGAGCAATTAATTTATTAGCAGTAAATGGAGAAAAAAAGATAGAAGGTGTTGGAGTAAAAAGCTTAGAAATATTTGAAAAATATCAAGTAGACATTTTAGGAAATGTTAGTAAAGTAAAAAAAGAAGTAAGAGGAGGAGTAAAAAATAAATAAAAATGAGTTGGCGAAGTGTAATGATTACACAACCGACAAAACTGTCTATTCAAAATAAACAGTTAAAAATAACCCAAGAAGAAGATTGGACTATGCCTTTAGAAGATATATCTACTATTATTTTAGAAACACCGCAGATAAGCCTATCATCTAAAGCAATGAGTATGATTGCAGATAGTAAAATTGTTATGTATAGCTGTGATGAAAAACATTTACCAAATGGAATATTCATCCCATTTGCATGCCACAGTAGACAACTAAAAATAATGAATCAACAATTAAAATGTTCTGAAAGTTTTAACAAAAGATGCTGGCAAAAAGTAATTGTTACAAAAATACGTAACCAAGCTAAAGTATTAAATATATGCAAAAGAGAATTGATGGCAGAACATTTAGAAAACATATCCAAAAAGGTAAATTCAGGTGATACAGATAATAAAGAAGCAATAGCAGCTAAAGGATACTTTTCATCATTATTTGGAAAAAATTTTAACAGGAATTTTGACAATATATATAATTCATCATTAAATTATGGTTATTCAATTATAAGAGGAGCTATTGCTAGAAGCATAGTATCTTATGGATATCTACCATTAATAGGAATTCACCATAAAAGTGAATTAAATAATTATAATCTTGCAGATGACTTCATAGAACCATTTAGACCGATTGTGGATTTATGGGTAAAAACTAATATAAAGCAAGATATGGAATTTAATAAATATGTTAGAGCAGAACTAGCAAATCTTCTAAATGCAGATGTATTTATACAAGGAAAACTACAATCTGTGAATAATGCTATAAACATTATGATAGCTTCATATACTACAGCAATAAATCAAAATGACTATAAGAAATTAGAACTACCAGAATTATTACCGATTAGAATACATAGCTATGAGTAGTAAATTTATGAGAATTTTAGTATTTTTTGATTTGCCTGTAGTTAAGAAAAAAGAAAGAAAAATATATGCACAGTTTAGAAGATTTTTATTAAATGATGGGTATGACATGCTTCAATATTCGGTCTATTCAAGATTATGTAATGGAACAGATATGACAGATAAGCATTTAAAAAGATTAAATACAATATTACCGGAAAAGGGGTCTGTACGTTGTCTTACAATCACAGAAAAGCAATATGAAGACATGAAATTTTTGGTAGGAAAACCATCTATAAAAGATAAAAAAGTGAATTGCAATCAATTAAGCTTATTTTAAAAATAAAAGAATGATTTAAAAGTATAAAATTAAATCATTCTTTTTTAAAACTATGACATGCGTAAAATACAGTAATAACAGGCATTACAGCTCCACTTATTATATCATATCAAAGTTTAATAGGGAACTATAACAAAAAGAGAGCAGATAATTCTGTTCTCTTTATTATATCATATCAAAGTTTAATAGGGAACTATAACAAAACTCTAGTATAACAGCAGAAGAAATATGATTATATCATATCAAAGTTTAATAGGGAACTATAACAAGCAACAAATAGTAATTAATCTTTTCATAATTATATCATATCAAAGTTTAATAGGGAACTATAACAAACATTTTACAAACATTACACAATTATTCATTATATCATATCAAAGTTTAATAGGGAACTATAACAAGATTACCTGAAGAATTACATCAAGATATAATTATATCATATCAAAGTTTAATAGGGAACTATAACGTTAAATGCCCTTTACCTGTTCCAATTTCGATTATATCATATCAAAGTTTAATAGGGAACTATAACACCTTTAGCAACCTCCTCAACACCTTCCATATTATATCATATCAAAGTTTAATAGGGAACTATAACAGTAGATACAGAAGCACAAACAATATACCCATTATATCATATCAAAGTTTAATAGGGAACTATAACATCTACAGATTAAGTAGAGTGTATGTGTCAAGTAAATGTAGGCAATTTTTTTATCTTTTTTTCTAATCCTTCAATGTCAATTGCTTCAACACTTTTA
>CANQGW010000047.1 GCA_947623555.1 uncultured Clostridia bacterium | reverse complement strand
GAAAGTATTCTACTCTACAAACGATGGAGAAGGATCAACAAGTCAAAGTTTACCTATAAAATATTCTAGTAAATATAAACCACTTGCTAGTGGCGGTGTAGCTGCTGATAATAAAGAATATGATACAACTTTTGCAAGTTTATATAATTCTATAAAAACCGCATTAGGTACAGATAAAGCCAATAGTAAAATAAAATCTGTTACTGTTAAAATAGGTGGAGACACTAAAGTATTTACTTTTGCAAGTAAAAATGATGTTGATTCATTTTTTGAAACGTCATTAAAATCTAATAGATCAGCTACAACTGGCGATTTAACTTATGGCGATTTATTAAATCAAAAAATAACTATAACTTTTACTTTAAATGATAATTCTTTATCTCAAAACGATAAAAGCGAAGAAGTTTACACAGTTACTATCACTGGTACTGTTAATTCTGTTGAGCAAACAGAAAAAAGTGTTAAAACTTTAAATGAAGCTCTTAAAAAAGATGCAAATGCTGGAAAATTGAATTATAATGTTGTTTTTGATGAAGATACTAACACAATTTTATTCCAATTACCAACAAATCCTAATTTAGTTCCATTTAATTCTGATTCAGATTTAGCAGATGTTATTAGTGATTTCTATTTTAGTGGTTTATACAAATCTGTTACGGTTAAAGCTAATGGCTATAAAGATTCATTTATTCTAAATGAAGAATCCGTTAAAGATATTATTGCTTTTGATGGTGTAGATTCTACATTGACTAAAGGTGACATTTTTATTGCATTTGTTGATTGGCTATATAAAATTGGTGGAGAGAATAGTGTTCTTTTAGTATCTGATAAAGCTACTAAATATGTGTATGTATCTGGACATGTATTTAATTCGACTACTAATAATTCTGCAAATCCTTATGGATTCAATTTATCTACTTTAATAGATAAGAATTTAACAATTGAACTTGAATATGCTAATGAGTCTGTTAAAGATGAAAGTGAAAGTAATACTTATACTATTGTTTTCACAGATAGTATTAATACCGATAAAGATACTGAAAAATTATTATCTAGTCTAAATGGTGTTGAATTAAGTTCTGGTGCAGTTGACTTCGAAGGAGAAAGTGGTAAACTTACTGCTGATGGAAAAAATGTAAAGGTAACTAAAACTGATTTCGTTTATGGATTAGGTTTAGATAAAGTTGAAAATACATTAAATACCGATAAATTTATAGTTCAAATGATGGATGTAGTTAAAAATTATGAAAGTATTTTAGTAAATTATGCTGGAAAAAATTATACTATTGAATATACTGAAAAAACCGCTACTGAAATAACAGATTTTGGTCAATTAGAAGAATTAGTTGACGCTATGAAAAATGGTAAAACTATTGGAGCTAGTTTACAAGGAAAAACTTTAGGCTTTACTTATAATTTGAAAAATGGTAATACTAATGAATCTAAAAACGGCGAAACTTATACAATTAAATTTGCTGTTGAAACTAATACTAATGATATTATGAATGGAAAGATACCTGTAAATGATAAATTAGTTGTTAGAGATCTTGGAACCGGAAAATACATTTCTGGAGATCGTACAATTATCTTTGATGCTAAGGATCCATTTGCTACTGTTAATAGTCTAAAAGATATATTTGGTTCAGATGATTTATTTAAAGGCTTATTAACGGGTAGTGAAACCAAAGGATTGTATAAATCAATTAAAATTGTTATTGATGAAAAAGAATATCCAATATCTTATAATGCAGAAACCAAGAAAATTGAAGGTTTAGAAACATTAATTAGTGATTTACGTTTAGAAACAACTATGAGTGCATTAGCATCAAAGAACATTAAAGTTGTTATTACTTTAAATGATGGTGTTATGGATTATGTTTTAGATAATAAAAATAATAAAATTTACACTGAAGGTAATACATTAACTTATAACGTAATTATCTCTACAAAAATTAGTGCATTAGATACTTTGAAAGATGCAGATAAATATCATTCTACTAACTATAGTGAAAAAGATAAATCAGATGTTAGATTGAAAGTAAAAGATGGCAAAATTTTAGTTTTATATAATTCCGAGTTAGATGCTGTTAAGTTCTTCCAAAATGAATATTTAATAGGTTCACTACGTGATATTATAGTTAAAGATAGTAGATTTAGATCTTTTGAAATTAACATTGGAAATAATAAAGTTGAAGTTGTTAAAGGTTCTCATATTGGTTTACAAAATACAGAAACAATTACTGATGTAAATTATAAAATCAGAGACTCTTTTGAAAAATTATTAAATGACCCTGATAAAGAAGAAGTTGTATATGGTACAGAGGCAGATATGACTGATGTTATTAAGGCTTTAGGAAATAATAAAATTTCTATTACTTTAAATCTAATTCCTCAATATGCAACATTTGAAGAAAATGGCGAAAATAGTATAACTTATGAATTTGTGTATTCTGAATATGAAGATTTATCAAAAGTATTTGCAGCTGAACCATTTGATGATATGGAAGATAATGTGTTAGAAGTAAAAGGAGATGCTGGAAAAGATATTGAATTTAGTAAATATTTCACAACTGAATTACTAGATAAACTATTTAAAGGAGATAATCTTAAGAATGTATCTTCAATAACTGTAAATGGATGTGTTATTACAGCTAGTAAATATGCTTCTGCGCTTGCTGGTAATGAGACAAATATATTAGTTGGAAATATTTTAGATAGTATCAACAAACAATTAACTGACTTAAAAATTAAAACAACAGTTAGTGCTTCTGGTGAACAACCTACAAGTAATGTAGCAGTGGAAATCGATGATCTAGTTAAAAATAAAGTTGAAATTAAATTTACCGTAAGAATGGATAATAATGTTTTATCAGAGAACGGTAACAACGAAGAAACATATACATTAACTTTTGCATTAAACGAAGAAGAATAAAAAACTTTTGATTCTAAAACAAAAGAAATGTAAATTAAATTTTCAAATGTTAAATGTTTAAATATTTAATGATTATAACCTAAAATTGAAAAGAAAAAGAGTGAAAAATTTGATTTTTTCACTCTTTTTCGTCTAATCTAAATTTTATTATTGTATCAATATCATAAAGTCTAATTTTTAATCTTCAGATTTGGCAAATGTAATAGTATAGGTTTCTTCACTATTTCCATTTTCAGTTAATACATTATTTGCCATTTTTATAGTAAATTTAATTTCAACTTTATTTTTAACTAAATCAACTATTGACGCACTTACTTTATTAGTTGATTGATTTGCATCTACACCACTTGTAGTAGTAATTTTATTATCTTTTAAATATTGCGCAATGCTATCAAGCATATTACCTACAAGAATATAAGTTTCTGGTTTGTCACTTACGTTAGCAGATGCATAACTACTAGATGTTACTGAATAGCCATTTACAGTAATAGAAGAAACATTTTTACCTTCTCCATTGAACAATGCATCTAGTAAATTGCTGTCAAATAATTCACTAAATTCAACCGTATCATCAGTTATCTTTATTTTATTATCTTTATCAACTTTTAAATCATTAGAATCAAGAATAGAACTAATATTTTCGTATTGTGCATAAGTAAATTCATAAGTTATAGATTCTTTATTGTTTTCTTCAAATGTTGCATAAGATGGTTTAAGATTTAATGTTACAGAAACTTCAGTATCACCTAAAGCTTTAACAACATCGCTCATAGTAGCAGTGTTAGAATAAACTGTCTTATCATTTTTATTTAATAATTCTTCTAAGGCTTTACTAATTTTATAATTTACATCAGTCTCCTTAGTAGTATTATAAGCTCCAATAGAATAATTATTACCTATCTCTATCAATTGATTTCCAATACGGATTTCAACATTTCTAAATCTTTCATCATAATTATTTTTATTAGGAGTAATAAAGTCTCTTAATGCTCCAAGTGAACTTGTTGATTGGAAGAAATCCTTCGCTAAAGCATTTCCTTTATATAAAACTAAAATTTTGCCATCTTTTTCTTTTATAACGAAATCATTATCTATTCTATTAGCAATTTTTAAACTGTCTAATGCACTAATTTTTGTAGAGATAGTTACGTTATAAGTTAATGTATTACCTTCAGAATAAATTTTATTATTTTTATCATCTAAAACATAATCCATAACACCATCATTTAAAGTAATAACAACTTTAATGCTCTTTGATGCTAATGCACTCATAGTGGTTTCTAAACGTAAGTCACTAATTAATGTTTCTAAACCTTCAATTTTCTTAGTTTCTTCATTATAAGATATTGGATATTCTTTTTCATCAATAACAATTTTAATTGATTTATACAATCCTTTAGTTTCACTATTTGTTAATAATGTTTCAAATTTAACATCTAAATCAAATTCATTATTTAAACTGCTTACTGTTGCAAATGGATTTTTTGCATTAAAGATAATAGTACGATCTTTATCATCGTCAATATAATTATCTTCACTTACAGTTTTAATTACTAAATCTTTGTAATCTTTATAATCTTTAAGTATATTATTTAATACATCATTAGTACTCGTTTCAACAGAAAATTTAATAGTATATGATTCACCATTTTCACTAGTATTAGTTTTATCAGAGGCAACATTAAATGTTATTTTTAATGTTTTTCCAAGTAATGATTTATCAACAGTTTTATTTTCTTCCATTGCATCAACTAAAGTATCTAAATCTCCGTATTGAGAAACTTCGTGCGCAGTATTTTCTGTATATTTAATTGTATATGCTTTACTATTATAAGTAACTATAATTGATTCATATCTAGGAGCTAATTTTCTCATATTTTCAGCAAAATTATCAGCATTAAAATTATTGCCAATTTCTGCTAAATCTAATCCATATACAAACTCAGTAGATTTTTCTGGAACAGTAACTGTTTCTTCTTTACTTTTAGCACCACCATCTTTTAGAGCAGTTAATAAGCTATCTATATCATTATCAGTCGAAATAGCATCGGCAAACTTAACTGTATAAACAGTAACGCCACTTTCATCTTTAATAGCTTCATTTGCATATTTTAATGTAATAGTAAATGATTTACCTGCTAAATTTGACATATTAAATGCTCTGGCATTAGTATGTGTACCATATAGAGAAGTTGATGTAGTATTATCATCTATTACGACTGTCTTACCATAAAGATTTTTTAATACTGTTTCTCCATCTAAACTTGCAAGATCAGAATCTTGATAATTATTACTATTAGATTTATAATAGTCAATTACACTTCCTTCTCCACCGAATTTAGCTAACCAAAGTAAGAAATCTAAAAATATATCTCCCTTAGTCTTAGTACTATAATTACTATCTAGAACAAAAGGATTTACACCTACACCACTGACTGTAACAGATTCATATAAACCACTAAAATAGAAATCGCTTATTACGTCAACTAAATCTGAATCAGAATTAAATGGAACAATAGATGTTTCACCTTCAGGTAATTCAAAAGTAATTGTATTAGTTTCTTCATCAAATACAGGTTTATAATTTAATAATACATTAGATGGTCGACTATCGGATTCTTTAGCATTATTTAATGCTTTAACACTATTTTTCATTGTTTCAGATGAATCTGTAGAACCAGTAACAGTAACTGAATAAACTTCTTCATTTTTATCATTTTGAGAAACAGCTTTTGTTGCATCAACTAATATAGTAATAGTAATTTTTTGGTTTAATAAATCACTGTATACTAATTGACTAGTTGATTTAGAAGCAGCAATTGCAAATGCGCTCGCAATAGAATTGCCAATCTCGGTTGTAGTACTATTTGATGTAAATACATTTATTGTATCTCCAATCTTAATAGTAACAGATTTAACTTTATCATTATTTAGAGCACCATTTTTAGGATCTACATCTTTTTTAATAGCAGCAACTAAGTTAGTAAATGATTGACTATTATAAACTATTGGAGCATTTTTAGCACTTGCTCCTGCAGAAATATTATTAATTTGT
>CANQGW010000046.1 GCA_947623555.1 uncultured Clostridia bacterium | reverse complement strand
TATGAGAAAATTAAATGATGAAGAAGAACTAATAAATGTTGGCTAGATAAAAAATAGTCATAACAGAATATTATAACCATAGTAGTATTATTAATATTAGCAGGTGTAAGTATAACAGCAGTGTTTGGAGAAAATGGAATAATAAATGGTGCCAAAAATGCAAAAGAAAAAACAGATGAATCTATAAAACAAGAGCAAGAGGATGTAGGAAAACTAGTTAATCAATTAGAAGAGTTTGAAAGAGCAGGTTTGCCAGATACTGTAAAAGAAGCAATACAAAAAGGAACAATATTTACTGTAAATAAACAAATAAAAGATGAAAATGGAAAAACAATGACAGTGCCAAAAGGATTTAAAGTAAAAGAAGGAACAACTATAGATGAAGGAGTAGTAATAGCAGATAGCGAAGGAAACGAATTTGTGTGGGTACCTTGTGAAGAAGGAGAATACAAAAAACATGACTATGAAGTAGAACAGGTGGATGATTCTTCTACGATAGCTGATGGAGAAAATAACGATAAAGGTTGGACCACATATCGTTATAGAAAATATAGTGACTGGAAAGATGATGAAATAGATGAAACAGCAAATAAAAAAAGTGTAGAAGAAAATAAAGGTTTTTATATAGCAAGATATGAAGCAGGAGTACCAAGTAATGCAGACTTTTATGTTGATGAAAGTACATCTGACAAAAGTTATAAAGATGCAAATTCAAAAGATACAACGAAAACAAAAACTGGGGAAAATTTAAAACCAGTAAGTAAAGCAGGAAATCAATGCTGGAGCTTAATAAGTCAAATAAATGCTAAAGAAGTATCAGGAAGAATGTATAGCGGAGATACTTACGGAGTAAGAAGTCAATTAGTAGATGGAACAGCATGGGATACGGTTGTAACATGGATATCAAAAGAATACAAAGATATAGAAAAAAATAGTATAGCATATGGTAACTATCAAAATAGTATTGAAGAAAATCAGATAACGGTAACAAACTGCTTATTTGCAGAGCACTTAATTAAATATGAAGGTAGCCAAAAGAAAGGTAGGTGCATAGCAAAAAGTTATAAATATGGAACATTCATATCTGGAGTTACAGATCCATACAAAGTTCCTGAAGGTGAAGGTGTAAATTATAATGATTATGATAGTGATGAAAAATACACATATAAACATTATGTAGAAATGGCAACAGGAGCAAGTAATAGTACAAAATTAAAAAATATATATGACATGGCAGGAAACATGTATGAGTGGACAACAGAGTATGGGTATCATAATATTGAAGATAATAGTACAAAGTACGCTGTTCTTCGTGGTGGCAGTTTCGAAGCAGAGGGTATCCTTGGTTCGATTTCTATACGTGAGGGAAGCTGTTCAGCCGCGGGTCCTTACGCTAGCGAGGAGATTCCTACTCTTGGATTCCGTGTTATACTTTATGTAAAGTAACGACATAAAATTATACTTGTTATAAAAGATATAAATAGGAAAGGTATTGGATGAAAATAATTTAAGTTAATAAAAATAAAGGCAATTAATTTAAAATAGGTAATTAATTAAAATTAATTGCTTTTATTTTTTTTGTATGATAAAATTCTATAAATTAATCAAGAAAGGATAATAAATATGAGTGAAGACAGAAAACAATTTATTCGTAATTTTAGCATTATAGCTCATATAGACCATGGAAAATCTACTTTAGCAGATAGGTTAATTGAAATGACAGGAGTGCTTTCTAAAAGAGAAATGGAAAGCCAAGTTCTAGACAATATGGATATTGAAAGGGAACGTGGCATTACTATAAAAGCTCAAGCTGTTAGAATGAAATATCATGCTAATGATGGTAAGGATTATGAATTGAATTTAATAGATACCCCAGGTCATGTAGACTTTAATTATGAAGTTTCTAGAAGTTTAGCAGCATGTGATGGTGCCATTTTAGTAGTAGATAGTAGCCAAGGTGTAGAGGCACAAACTCTTGCAAATGTATATTTGGCACTTGATAATAATTTAGAAATTTTACCAGTTATAAATAAAATAGACCTTCCAAATGCAAGACCTGATGAAGTAAAAAAAGAAATAGAAGATATTATTGGAATACCAGCAGAAGATGCTCCATGTATTTCTGCAAAATCTGGGTTAAATGTAGATGAGGTATTAGAAAAAATTGTAACAGAACTTCCAGCACCTGTGGGTGATGAACAAGCTCCATTAAAAGCATTAATATTTGATTCTATATATGATAATTATAAAGGGGCAATTGCCTATGTTAGAATAAAAGATGGAACTGTAAAAGCGGGTCAAGAAATGGTATTAATGTCAACAGGCAAAACTTTTACTATTACAGAAGTTGGATATTTTGAACCGGGAAAATATCAAGAAGCAGAAGAATTAAAAGCAGGAGAAGTAGGATATATCGCAGCTAGTATTAAAAGTTTATCAGATGTACAAGTTGGAGATACAATTACCTTAAAAGAAAATGGAGCAGCAGAGCCACTACCTGGTTATAAAAAGGTAAACCCAATGGTTTACTGCGGCATTTACCCAGTTGATGGTAGCGATTATGAAAATTTAAAGGTGGCACTAGAAAAACTAAAATTAAATGATGCTGCATTGGAATATGAACCAGAAACATCTGGTGCTTTAGGTTCTGGTTTTAGATGTGGATTTTTAGGACTATTACATCTAGAAATTATAGAAGAAAGGCTAGATAGAGAATTTGACTTAAGCTTAATTACAACATCTCCTTCTGTTATATATAAAGTTCATAAAACAGATGGCGAAGTGTTAGATTTATATAATCCTTCTGATATGCCAAGTCCAAATGAAATATCATATATGGAAGAACCAATAGTACAAGCTGAAATTATCACACCAAAGGATTATGTTGGCGGAATAATGGAAATTTGCCAAAACAGGCGTGGTAACTATGTAGATATGAAATATTTAGATACAAACAGAGTTACTTTAATATATGAGTTACCTTTAAATGAAATAATTTATGATTTTTTTGATACATTAAAGTCAAAAACAAAAGGATATGCTTCATTTGATTATGAAGTAAAAGGATATAAAAGGTCTGACTTGGTAAAACTAGATATTTGGGTTAATGGTGAAGGTGTTGATGCACTTTCGTTTATTGTTCATAGAGATAACAGTTATGAAAAAGGCAAAAAAATGGTAGAAAAGCTAAAAGAAGTTATTCCAAGGCAATTGTTTATAATTCCATTACAAGCAGTAATTGGTGGAAAAATAATTGCAAGAGAAACAATTTCTGCTATGAGGAAAGATGTTTTGGCAAAATGCTATGGTGGTGACATTACTAGGAAGAAAAAATTATTAGAAAAGCAAAAACGTGGTAAGAAAAAAATGAGGCAAATAGGAAATGTAGAAATACCACAAGAAGCATTTTTATCAGTGCTAAAATTAGATGAAGAGTAAGAAAAGGTGAAAATTAATGGAAAAAGAAGAATATCAAGACCAAGTAGAAGGCAGAAATGCCGTAATGGAACTTTTAGAGTCTGGAAGAGATATAAATAAAATTTTAGTGGCAAAAGGTGAAAAGCATGGTTCTATTAACAAAATTATAGCAATTGCCAAGGAAAGAAAAATACTAATATCAGAAATAGAAAGAAATAAATTAAATCAAATGGCAGAGTCTCAAAACCATCAAGGAGTAATAGCAATAGTACCACCTTTTAATTATTGCGAGGTAGAAGACATTTTAGAGATAGCAAGGCAAAAACAAGAAATGCCATTTATTTTATTGCTAGATGGAATAGAAGATCCTCACAATTTGGGATCTATTATAAGAACTGCAGAAACAGCAGGAGTTCATGGAATTATTATTCCTAAAAGAAGGGCTGCATCAGTAAATAGCACTGTAAGTAAAGTGTCTGCAGGTGCAGTTGAATATATGAAAATAGCAAGAGTAAATAATATGAATGAAACTATACATTATTTAAAAGATCAAGGATTATGGATTTGCGGAACAGATATGAACACAGATATAGTTTACACAAAGCAAGACTATAAAATGCCTTTAGCAATTGTAATTGGAAGCGAAGGATTTGGAATGAGCAGATTAGTAAAAGAAAATTGCGACTTTTTAGTTAAAATTCCAATGAAGGGCAAAATAACTTCTCTAAATGCTTCTGTTTCAGCAGGAATAATTATGTATGAGGTATTAAGACAAAGAAAATAATAAATTAAATATGAAAAATATATAAAAATAGTATTTACAAAACGAAAATTATGGTATAATCATAATAAGTTCGAAAATATATGAAATTTGGAAGGGGAACAAAATATGAGAAAAAGAAAAACCGCACTAATTATAATAATTACATTAATTGTATTACTAGTATTAGCATCTGGAGCATGTGCTGCACTTTATTTCACAACAGATTTATTTAAGAGCAATGAAGAAAGATTTTGGAAATATTTTTCTAAAAATCTAGATGCATTTAATGTAATTAAAAATGAAAATTTAGATTTACAAAATCAATTTAAAAAACAAAATTCGTATGTAACTAATGGTACATTTACTATTAGCTCACAAACAGGCACAGAAAGTCCACAACAAATTAATGTGGCAACAACATTGAAGCATGATGCAAACACAGGAAGAACTTATGCAGATGCTACATTACAAAAAGAAAGTAATAATCTGCTTACAGTTTCTTATATAAATAGTAATGATGTATATGCCATAAAATGCGACAACGTTTATCAAAATTATATTGGATTTCGTAATAGTAATTTAAAAGAATTAGCTAAAAATATGGGAGTTCCAGAAGACCAACTTGGCGAAATACCTGATAGCATCAATTTTGATTTAAATTTAAATTTAGATAGTAACAAAAATGATGATACAAAAACCACTTATTTTGATAAATTGCTAGAAAATATTCCAAAAGAAAATTACCAAAACCTTGGAAAAGAGCAAATTTCTTCAAATGGCGTTGCTTATAATGCAAATAAATACAGTTTAACATTAGATGAACAAACTGTAAAACAAGTTCTAACAGATTTTCTAACATTTATAAAAGAAGATCCAACTGCTTTAAATGATTTTAATAATACTATGTTAGATATAGATTCACAATATGATGTAAATAATACTGTTGAAAGTATTAATGATATGATCTCTGATATTCAAGAAAATCTAACGATGGAAAATGCAGCAACAATTACAGTTTATGAGCAAGCTGGACAAACAGTTAAAACTGAAATTGATTTTGTTACTGTAAAATTTACAATGGACTTATCAGCGAGTGAAGTTGTATTATTGATAGAAACACATGATACTTCAAATACACTTACAGCAAATACTGAAGTGCAAGAACCACAAAATCAAACAATGCAAATAACCTTTAACAAAGCACAGGGAAATGAAATAACTAATAGTATATCAATTGTACCTGATATAAATCATCCAGAACAGTCTATTACTATATCAGTTACTTTAGGAAATACACAGTCAGCTTCAATAAATAATTCTTATTTAATAAGTGTAAATAATGTAGTAGAAAATGTAGCAACTACACAAAGCATTTCTTTTGATACTTTAACAACTGCAGGTGAAGTAGAAGAAATTATGGAACTAAAAAATTCAAATACTGTAATTATAAATAATTATCAATTGCAACAATTGCAAGCATTTTTCAATAGCTTATCACCTAAAATAGAACAAGTATTAGCAAGTGCTTTGCAAGCATTACAACAATAATAATATATAAATAAAAAATTATTTAAGTGTAAACTTAAATAATTTTTTTATGAAAAATATAAGATTTTTGCCATAATAAATGCCTTGAAATATGCACTTTTGGCGCATGGTAAAAATTTCTTTAAAAAAAATTAAACTTTTTTAAAAAATGTGTTGACTTTGAAATTTACGTGTGTTACAATAAATATTGTCGTCAGCCATAAGTGCTGAAGGCTTTTTAAAAAGCACATTGAAAAGTAAACAATAAACCTTTGAGAAACCTAAATAAAAAAGGAAGATAGAAAGAAACTATCTATAA
>CANQGW010000045.1 GCA_947623555.1 uncultured Clostridia bacterium | reverse complement strand
TGCCTATTTTTCAATATTTGGTTTAAAAATATTTGAAAAATTTTTTATTTTTCTATTGACATATTACCTACTGTCTTATTTGATAATATTTTCTAATCTTTCTATTAATTGTTGCTTTAATTTATAAATATCTGAAACATATTCTATTTCATATCGAATCTCTTTTTTATCCTTATCTGGTATTATTAAAAATTTAACATTTTCTTTTAAAAATACTCTACAAATCCATTTTGTTACTTTATTATCATATAATATGCCAAAATAACTAGTTGTATCTTTATAATATATTTGTTTTGGATTAATTGCTTCTGAAAGAATTGCTTTTACAATATAATAACTTTCCAATTCTTCTTTAGTTGTAACAATATCATCTGCTTCTGTTATTTCTTCTGTTTCATTATCTATTTCGGTAGGATTATTTAGAGCAGTTTGTAATCTTTGATTAATTAGTGTATTTATATAATGATTTATAGATTTTTTTAATATTGGTCTATACTTATCTATTATATTTTGTGTTTTAACTCCATCATATACTCCTTTATTTAAAATTAATTTTATAAAATCATCTGATGGATTATCAAATTCTTCTGATAATATTTTTTCAATAGAACTAGCATATTTTAAATTAGAAGCAGAACTCATAATTGTATCAATGTCAAAGTTTTCTTTACAAAATTTTTTTATTTCAACAATATCACTATCTTTTAAGTTTAATAAATCAATTTCTAAAAATGGTGCAATATCCATTTTATTAGCCTCTTCCAAATCTGTATAAAACTTATAAATTATACCATTCGTTAATATTCCTATTTTAGCTGTAGTAGTCCCAAAATATCTAAATAGTTGAGAACCATGTTTTTGTAAATTTTCATTTATTGATTTTGCTTCAATTAAAATTGTAACTTGATTATTTATAGTAATAGCATAATCAACTTTTTCTCCTTTTTTTATTCCAACATCTGCAATATATTCTGGTGTAAATTCTAATGGATTAAATACATCATATCCTAATAAACTAAAAAATGGCATTATTAATGATGTTTTTGTTGCTTCTTCGGTGGTAATAGACTTTTGTAGTTTTTTTACTCGTCTTGAAAAATCTCTGACTTTTTCTTCAAATTCCATAATTCCCTCCTTGTACAATTTTTGTTTAGTATATCATATATGACCTTAAAAATCAATATCATTTTTTAAAGGTTTAATTAGATAGTACAAAATGGTTATACTATATAAGGGTGATAAAATGAAAGTAGAGAAATTTGAAAAATTTAAACCAGAAAATTATAAAAATGTAGATATAAAATTTACATTAAGATTACCAGAACAGTTACATCAAGAAATAGCAACTTATTCAAACAAACATAATATTTCTATGAATACTCTAATTCTTAATTGTATAGAATATGCAATGACTAATAAAGAGGATTAGGAAATGATAATAAAATTTCCTAATCCTCTATAATAAAATAAGCTAATATTCTTAAATCTTCAACATCCATATGTTTAAAGAAATCTCTATTCAAAGTTTCTTCATCGTAATATTTTTTGCTTGGTAAATTAATATTTATTGGGTGTCCTAATATATTTTCATATGTGCTAATTAGCTCTTTTATATGTGCTTCTACATTAACATATTCTGATGGATATAATGCTTCTAATTTTGCTATTCTGTTTTTTAGTTTTTTATCTATCATTATCTATCCTCTTTTCTATGTTATTTAATTTTTCTATTATTTCTGTTTGTTCTCTTATCTTTAAACTATAATCTAATATTGCTTTACTTGCATTTAATTTTACTGAATTCGTACATTTTTCATCTTCTAGTATATTTATAATAGTATCTGTTGCTTTTATTGAAGCATATTCAAGTTTTTTTAAGTTTTCCTCAATATATTCCTTTCGTATTTTGTTTATTTCTTCTGATATTCCGCTTCTTTAAATAATTATAAGCTGTAGGTTCACTTATGTTTGCTATTTCAGCAGATTTTTTTATATTATCTGTTTCTATCATAGCCATTATAAAACTTATCTGTTTTTTATTATATTTGTTTAATTCTTCTATATACATTTTGCCTCCATAATACTAAAAAATACTTAATTTTACTAAAGTACATAATAGAATTATTATTACAAATGAAAGGATACTAATAATTATTTTCTTTTGTTTTATATCCTTTTTTTGGTCTTTTATTATGTCTTTAAATATATTTAATAGTACACCATCTGTGAATTTTTCTTTTGGTAAATTATTTTTATTATCCATTTTTTCTTTTCCTCCTTTCTTTAATTTGTTTATTTTAAAAATTTATAATTGTTAATAATCTAATATCATAATACTTTCTTGTTTGTTTCTATCTATTTTTTGCCATTTTTTATCAGTTATTGTATTGGTTCCTTAATTTAGAGTTGTTAGGGAAAGTCTTGCGACTTTCCTTTTTTCTTCTTTATTCTTTCTTTTTTTAATAATATAGAATTTTATTGTGTATATATATTAAGTATTAATTGAAATATCATACTATTTGCAAATTTATATTAATTAAAAAAGTACTTTATAAATATATAGTATCAAGAGCCTTTTGTTTTTCTAATATTTTATTAAATATTCCACTTTTATTTATACTATTTGCTTGCTTTAATGAATAATTAATAAAATTTTTTGCTTTTTGACTTTTACCCCAACCACTATAAGAACATATATTTCTTTTAAAGTGTTTATTAATTGCATTTTTTAAATCTGTAACACATTTATATGCTGATTTTTTTTCATTTCCAATTATTGATAGATGTATATGAGTATCAATTTTGTTCCCAAAGACTAATGTTTTAGGTCTACCTTTTTTTCCTCTAATCTTGAGTTCTCTTTGTAAACAATGACTGCTATCGGTATTACTAATAACTAGTAAATAACTTATATGTGGATATTTTTTATTGTATCTTCTTAATGCATTTTGTATAGCATAAATATCCTGTTTTGATAACTTTGTTTTAAAAAGATATATTGCATATAAATATGCTGGTAAATTTTCTTCAAAGTCTTTTAGTCTATATACCATTGCAATTTTTTGATAGCCAAATCTTTAATTCTTTCTTTGGAATTAAAAATCTTCTTTTTCCAATTAATTTTTTAGGAAACTTGTCAGCTTTTGATAATCTATATGCTGTGGAAAGCGGTATTTTTAATTTTGACGCCATTTCTTTTACTGTATAATATTTGTCTTTTTCTATATTATTTAATTTCATATTAATTTTCTCCATCCTTGTTTTCTTCTTTTTTATAATTATTTATATCCTGTTCTATATCTCTATAAATGGCTTTAGCAAATTCAGCAAGTAACAGGTCATTTTCAATTAATTTTTCCATTTTTACTTGCCTCCTTTACTATGGGATTAATTAATTAAAATTAACTTGGTTTTATTAAATATCTTATTTTTGCTTTTTCTTCATTTGTAAGTTCTTTTCGTAGTTTTTTACTAAATTCAGTATCTCGTATGCCGTAGCATTTCTGCTATTTGCCATAACTTAAAATTTGATTTTTTAATTTCATTTCTAATATCTTCGTTTATCATTGTATCCTCCTTTCTTAATTTTTCTTGACATCATTAGTAAAACTTGTTATAATTATTATTAGTTAGTAAAACTTGTTGTAACTATTATTATTATATACAGCACATTGGAAAATATAACACATTTTGTAGAAAAAAAAGAAAAAATAGTAATGGTTGGTTTAGGAGGTAATAAGTGAAAGAAAAACAAAAATCAAAATTTTATTATGATATATTGAATAGTAGAATTAGAAAACTATTAAAAGACAATAATATTTCAAATAAAGAATTTGCCAAAAAACTTAATGTATCAGCAGAAGCAGTAAGACTATGGACAGGTGGATATGCTAGACCTGATATAAGTAAAATTGTAGAAATTTCAAATATTTTTAATGTTTCTACAGATTTTTTATTAATAGATAGAGGTAGTTCAAGTTTAGACTATAATGAACAAATGACATCAAAAAAATTTAGTTTATCTGACAATGCTATGAAAAAATTAGCTTTGCTAACTAATAATGGAGCAGTACCAACTAATGATTTACAATTAAAATTAATTAATTATATTATTGAAAATGATACATTTTTATTGGAATTATCTGTTAATTTACTAGACTTCTACAATGCAAGTGATAATAAATTATGTACAGATACTGAAACAATAAAAAATTATAATGCTTCGAGATATGCTTTGAATAGTTTATTTGAAAGATTTATAGATGATAGTTATAAAAACTTATATAGAATAAATCAGCCGAAACCAATGAATTTATTTAATATGGAAAAGAATAAAAAATCAAGAAAGGAGAAAAGATAATATGAACGTAGTTATATACGCACGTTTTAGTTGCAGTAATCAAAGAGAAGAAAGTATAGAAGGACAGTTAGAAGTTTGCTATGAATATGCAAAAAAGAATAATTATACAGTTATAGGAGAATATATAGACAGAGCTATGACAGGAAAAACGGATAAACGACCAGACTTTTTAAAAATGATAGAAGATAGTGATAAAAAAACTTTTCAAGGTATTTTAGTTTATCAATTAGATAGATTTGCAAGAAATAAATATGATAGTGCTATATATAAAAGAAAATTAAAATTAAATGGTGTAAGAGTTCTTTCTGCTCGTGAAAATATTGCTGATGATGCATCAGGTATTCTTGTTGAAAGCGTTTTAGAAGGCATGGCAGAATATTATTCAGCAGAATTAGCACAAAAAGTAAAAAGAGGTATGCATACAAATGCTGAACATTGTTTGAGTACAGGAGGAACAATTCCATTAGGCTTTTATATTGGAGAAGATAGAAAGTATCATATAAATGAGGAAACTGCACCAATAGTAGTAAAGATTTTTGAAATGTATTCAATTGGTTATACAATGAGAGCTATAGTCGATTATTTAAATTCAATGAATTATAAAACAGTATTAGGTAATAAATTCAATAAAAATAGTATTTATAAAATGTTAACTAATAAAAAGTATAATGGATACTATATATATAATGGTTTAGAAGTAAAAGATGGTATACCAAAAATCATTGATGATAATTTATTTGAAAAGTGTCAAGAAATTATGAAGAAAAATAAAAAAGCTCCTGCAAGAAGAAAGGCTGAAGAAGAATACTTATTAACTACTAAAATATTTTGTGGAAAATGTAATTCGGCAATGGTTGGAATAAGTGGTAGAGGAAGAAATAATACAAAATATGCTTATTATAGATGTAAAAATAAGCCATTAAAACTTTGCGATAAAGAAACTATACAAAAAGAATATATAGAAGATATTGTAATTAATGAAACAAAAAAAGTTTTAACAGATAAAAATATTGAAAAAATAGCAAAAGAAGTGGTTAAACTATGCCAACAACAAAGTAATACTGAAACAATAAAATATTTGAAAAAACAGTTAAAGAAGCAAGATAATGAAATTGCAAATTTATTACAAGCTTTAGAAAGTGGAAAAATATCAGACTTAATTATTAATAGAATTGAAGAAAAGAAAATTGAAAAAGAAAATATAGAAAAACAAATAACAATTGAAGAAATGAAAACTCCTAATTTAACTATTGAAAAAGTAAAGAAATTTTTAAAGCATTTTAGAAGCGGAGATTATAATGATATAAAGTATAGAAAGAGTTTAATAAATGTCTTTGTAAATAAGGTTATTGTATATGAAGACAAATTGACTATCTTATATAATTTACAAGATAGTCAATCTAATGTTTTGTATAATACTACTTTGGTGAGCCAGGAGGGGTTCGAACCCCCGACCCCAGGCTTAGAAGGCCTGTGCTCTATCCAACTGAGCTACTGACCCAAATTAATACAACAAATCTATGATAACATAAAATATTAATAATGTCAATAAAAAAATGTAAAAAATCTAGTAAAATTACTAACTTTGAATAAGGTATTCATTGACAAAAGATATACAAAAATGGTATAATATTAATGTTGATGTTATTTTTTTTACAATTATGTAGGAGGAAAAATGAAAGAAAAAATAATAA
>CANQGW010000044.1 GCA_947623555.1 uncultured Clostridia bacterium | reverse complement strand
GTAATTTATTTTTAAAAAAGGTAACTTAAATATAAGTTGCCTTTTTTTGGGTTATATGATATAACTTTTTTAGCATTAAAACATAACATATAATGGGAGGTAAAAATGAAGCAAGAAACATTAGACATATTAAAAAAATATAATCAAGAACATGTTTTAAACTATATTAATTTATGTACCGAAGAAGAAAAAGAAAAATTAGAAGAGCAAATATTAAAAATAGATTTTGAGCAATTAAAAAATTTATATGAAGAAACTAAATGCCAAGCATACATAGAAGAAAGAAAAATAGAAAGTATTTCATACACAGATAAAGCAAAATTATCTAGTGAAAGAAAAGAAAAGTTAGAAGCAGTTGGAAAAAACATAATTTCATCAGGTCATTATGCTGTAATTACAATGGCAGGTGGGCAAGGAACAAGGCTTGGACATAAAGGACCAAAAGGAACATATATTTTAAACACTTGCAAAGGTCCTAAATATTTATTTGAAATTATAGTAGACACATTAAAAGAAGCAAATCAAAAATATAGTGTAACAATTCCTTGGTACATTATGACAAGTAAAGAAAACAATGATGAAACAATAAAATTTTTTGAAGAACATAATTACTTTGATTATGACAAAACGAAAGTAAAGTTTTTTATGCAAGGTGAACTACCATTAATAAACACAGAAGGAAAAGTTATATTTGATAAAACAAAGCAAATTAAAGAAGCAGCAGATGGAAATGGCGGTATTTATGAGGCAATTAGTAAATCTGGTTTATTATTAGAAATGCAAAACAATAACATTGACTGGGTATTTGTAAGTAATATAGATAATGTTTTATCTAATTTTGTAGATGCTATTTTACTAGGACTTACAATAGAAGAAAATCAAAAAATAGGAGCTAAATCAGTAGCTAAAACAAATCCAGAAGAAAAAATAGGGGTCTTTTGTAAAGTAAATGGAAGGGCAAAAATAATAGAGTATATTGACTTGCCAAAAGAAATGGCGCAAGAAGTAGACGAAAACGGAGAATTAGTATATGGAGAAGGAAACTTTGGAAATTACTTATTTAGTCGTACGGTATTAGAAGACCTATCTAATGTAAAATTGCCATATCATGCTGCTTTTAAAAAATCAGAATATTTAGCAGAAGATGGTAGCTATATAGAGCCAGAAAGTCCAAATGTATACAAATTTGAAGCATTTATTTTTGATGCATTTGCAAGATATGAAGATATAACTATTTTAAGAGTAAAAAGGGAAGATGAATTTGCACCATTAAAAAATAAAGAAGGTGTAGATAGTGCACAAACAGCAGCAGACTTATATAACGCAAAACATAAGTAATTATTATATGGAGGGAATTTTATGGAAAAAGTAATAGGATTAGTAATGGCAGCAGGAACAGACGATAGAATGAAATCTAAAAAATCAAAATTAGCACAAGAATTATATGGAAAAGCTGTTATTAAAAGAGTAGTGGATAGTATAAAAAAAGCAGGAGCAAGCCAAATAGCAGTTATAGTGGGAGAAAACAAAAAAGAAATACAAGAAATTTTAAAAGATGAAGTTACATATATATATCAAGAAAAATGTTTAGGAACAGGTCATGCAATTATGCAAGCAATTCCATATCTGCAAGAAAATGAAGGAAGAGTGGTAATAGCTAATGGCAATATTCCATTAATTACGCCAAACACTGTAAAAACTGTAATAGAAAAGTCAGAAAGCGAAAATGAAGCTGTTACTGTTTTAACAGGAATTATTAGTGAGCCAGCTGGATATGGTAGAATTATTAGGCAAAACAATAAAATTGTAGAAATCATAGAAGAAAAAGAATTAACTGGAGCTCAAGAAAATATATTAGAGGTAAATGCAGGTTTATACTGTTTTGATATTTCAAAATTATTAGAAATTATTGACAAATTGGAAAAAAGTAGTATGGGTCTTTATTACTTAACAGATGTAATAAAAATGCTTAATACAAAAGGTGAAAAAATAGGCGGGGTTCTAGTAGAAGATAACACAGAAATTTTAAGTTTAAATACAAAAGCTCAACTAGAAATGCTTTCTAGAATTTTAAGAATTAGAATTAATACTATGCACATGAATAATGGTGTTACCATTGAAGATATGAATACAACATATATTTATGATGATGTTGAAATAGGAATAGATACAGTAATTCATCCAAATACTACAATTAAGTCAGATGTTGTAATTGGGGAAGACTGTAATATTGGACCAAATGCATATATTCGTGAAGGTTGCAAACTAGCTAACAAAGTAAAAGTAGGAAGTTTTGTTGAAATAAAGAAAACAATTATAGGAGAAGGCTCAAAAGTACCACATTTATCATATATGGGAGACTGCACAATTGGAACAAACTGCAATATAGGATGTGGAACTATTACTTGTAATTATGATGGAAAAAATAAGCATAAAACAATTATTGGAGATAACTGTTTTATAGGTTCTAACGTTAATTTAGTAGCACCAGTAACAATAGGTGATCATGTATTAGTTGCAGCAGGCTCTACCATTACAGAAGATGTACCATCTGAAAGTTTATCAATAGCAAGGCAAAGGCAAGTAAATAAAGAAGAATGGAATAAAGGTAAATAAGTAAAAAAAGAAAGTGCTCGCAAGCACTTTCTTTTTTTACTCTTGTTGCTCGCCAGGTAAGAAGTAATCCACAACACCATATACTAAAGCACCTATAATTGCAGCCATCCAAGATACAGTATAACCTGCTACAAAGTATTGTGTTACATATAATACTACAGCAGAAAGAACAAATCCTACAAATCCTTTACCAAAAGAACTTGCATGTAAACCAGTAAAACGAGTAATTAAATAATCAATAATAGTAAGAACAATAGCAGCTGCTGCTAATGCCCAAAAACCATTAATTTGAAAACCTGGTGTAAAGAAAGCTGTAATGGCAAGAACTATTCCGGCAGTAATTAATCTACCAACTATTTGCCATACTGTGCTTGTTGTATTTGATTTTGTTTGAGTTCCTGTTTGATTATCTGACATAATTTAAAACCTCCTTATTTCAAGAATTGCCTATGATGAAATTTCATGGTTTCTTAAGTTTATTATTAACGAAAAAATAAAAATTTATTCAAACAATGAATATATTTATTTTTTTTGTTCAAAATTATAATAAACAAAAATTAAAAAAGGAAAGAAAATATGTTAATTACTTTAATTAGAACCATTTTTTTATATATACTTGTACTTATTGTTATGAGGTTAATGGGCAAAAGGGAAATAGGTCAGCTTCAACCATTTGAACTTGCAATTTCAATTATGATAGCAGATTTGGCATCAATTCCAATGACAGATACAGGAATACCTATTTCAAATGGTATTATTCCAATTTTAGGTTTGCTTGTAATGCATTTACTAATTTCATTAATTAATATGACAAGTATGAAAGCACGAGAAGTATTATGTGGAAAGCCAAGTATTTTAATTTATAGAGGAAAAATAGATGAAAAAGTTTTAAAAAAAGAAAGGTTTACCCTAAATGAACTTCAAGAAAGGTTAAGAGGAAATGGTGTAGTAAACCTTGGTGATGTAGAATATGCTATTTTAGAAACTAGCGGACAAGTAACTGTTATTCAAAAACCAAATAAAAGAACAACAATTCCAGAAGACTTTAATATTGAGCCAGATTATGAAGGCATTCCGTATGATTTAGTGGTGGATGGTATAATTATGAGAAATAATTTAAAACAAATAGGTAAAGATGAAAACTGGTTAAAAAAGCAAGTACAAAAATTTAATATAAAACCAGAAGATGCTTTAATTGTTACTTATGATGGAAAAGGGCAAATTTTTTGCCAAGCTAAAAATGAAGAAGTTGGTTAAAGGAAGGCAAATATGTATAAAGAAATTGTAATTACTATTATTGTTTTAGTTTTAATAATAGTAGGAAATATTGTAACACAAAATAATACAAATACATCAGTTGAAGAAATAAGTAAAGAGCTAAATACTTTAATGGAAGAAGTACAAAAAGAACAGGTAAGTCAAGAAAATGCTAAATTGCAAATGGAAAAAATTGAAAAGGTATGGAAAGAAAAGTACGAAACAATGGCATATTATATTGAACATAATGAATTAGAAAAAGTAGAAACAGAAATAGTAAAAATAAAAGCAGATATTGAAGTAGAAGAATATAAAATGGCAAATGAATCAATAGGAAATTGTAACTTTGTATTAGAACATATAAAAGATAAAAACGCATTAAAAATAGTAAATATATTTTAAAAAAAGACATTTAACAAAATGTCTTTTTTAAACTATTCTAAAAATAATAAGGCTTAAGAAAATGTATGCATATTTATATGCTTTTTTAGTATGTAATAAGTTAGTTAAATAAGTAAATGTTTCTCTTGTAGCACTATATTTATCAGCAAGTGTAACTATTAGTGTTTCTTTGTAATGAGGAATTTTAACTGTTACTGGCCACATATGGTTAACTATAACATCTTTTTCAATATCATTTAAATCAAAAATATTACTTGCATTTTTTAAAGCAGTTTTAGGATGGCTAAAAGCATGTAAACTAGTAAATTTATTATTTTCCCTTACATGGCTATGCCAGTCATACAAAAATAAATCATGTAGCATGGCACCACGTGTTGCCGAAATATAATCTAGATGAAACTTTTTACAAACAACATAAGTGTAAAATGCTACTTGCATGCAATGTTTATAACAAGAGATATTAGCATGTTGATTAAAATTTTTCATTTTTTGTACAGTTTCATTTTTTATTAAATCTTGTATGATAGAAAAAAATTCATCATACGTATTTTGGTTCATGTATTGCTTTTTAATAGCTATATTTAACATAATATAAGTTCCCCTTTTTTTCTACATACTATAATTATATCATATATGGCATAAATATGAAACCATTTTAACAAAAAATTAATAAACTTTTCCATATATAGGTAAAGCCAAAAAAGGAGATCTAAACGGTATATATGGATTTGATGTATTTTATCATAATATTAATTATGAAATTTCATATACAATTTATGAAAGCAAAAACATAGTAGTAATTATTTTAATAGGTACAAGAGAAAATTTTTATCAAGAGTTAAAAAAGTACCTTCAGTCAAAATAAATTAATTTCTGTAAAATTTGTACTGCATTACTAGCAGCACCTTTTCTAATATTATCAGCAACTACCCATAAATTAACACCAGAATCCACACTATAATCCATACGTACTCTTCCTACAAAAACCTTATCTTGCCCATTAGTATCTAATGTAGTAGGATAAACTTCATTTTCAAAGTCATCTTTTAAAACTATATTAGGAGAATTTGCTAAAATTTCCTTTAAATCATTTAACTCAAAGCCTTTTTCAAATTCCACATTAATACATTCACTATGACTATTTAAAACAGGCACTCTTACCGCAGTTGCAGTAATTTTTATATCAGGATTTTTTAAAATCTTTCTCGTTTCATTTATCATTTTCTCTTCTTCTTTGGTATATCCATTATCTAAAAAAATATCAATATGTGGAATACAATTGCTAAATATAGGACAGTTAAATTTTTTAAGTTCGTAATCAAACTTATTATTTACTAATAAACTAGTTACATCATTAGTTTTAGCACGTTTTTCAAAAGAATTAACCCCATTTATTAAATCCATTACACCTTTATAGCCAGCACCAGAAACCGCTTGATATGTACTATAAACAATTCTTTTTATACCGTATGCCATATCTAATGGCTTTAAAATGGTAGCAGCTTGAATAGTAGAGCAATTAGGGTTAGCAATAATACCATTATGATTTTTAATTTCTTCTGGGTTTACTTCAGGTACTACTAAAGGCACATCTTTGTCCATACGAAAATAGCTACTGTTATCAATAACAATACATCCTTTAGAAGCGGCTATTGGAGCAAATTTTTTAGAAACATCTCCTCCAGCACAAAAAATAGCATAGTCAAATCCACTATCAAATGAAGAAACTAAAAGTTCATTAATAGGATATTCTTTGCCAAAAAAGTTAATATGTTTTCCTGCAGAACGGCTTGAGGCAAAAAGTGTATATTCAAAATTAGGTAACTTTTTTTCCTCCAATACTTTTAAAACGGTTCTGCCAACAAGACCTGTGGCACCAACAATAGCAAGTTTAAAATTTTTCATAAAAACCTCCAAAATCATTTTAATTATATTATATTCAAACTCGCTTATTCTGCCACAGGCAGCGCTCGTTTCTTCATCAGTTAATAGCTTCGCTATAACTACCTAAAGGTCGTTTTGTATAAAAAAAGCAGATAATTAAAATTATCTACCTTTTAAATGGCTCTCCGTGTTGGACTCGAACCAACGACTGCATGCATCAAACTAATTGTTTCAGTCTTTGCTAATCGCAAAGCCTAAAACAGTAGTTTATGCTTATTCAGAAACTCGCTTATTCTGCCACAGGCAGTGCTCGTTTCTTCATCAGTTAATAGCTTCGCTATAACACCGATAGGTCGTTATATAATTTAAAAAAAAGCAGATAATTAAAATTATCGGCTCTATAATATTAGTTGGGGTGGTAAATGCCTCAACATTTTTTTGTAAAAAAATAGCATTTATCTAAACTCTTTGATA
>CANQGW010000043.1 GCA_947623555.1 uncultured Clostridia bacterium | reverse complement strand
GAAATTGTATTTCCTTGAACATCTGTAATTGTAACAATTGTGTTATTAAAACTAGAATGAATATGTGCCATTCCTTTTTCAATGTTTTTTCTATCTCTTCTTCTAGTTACTGTTTTTTTAGCTGACGTCTGTGCCATTTTTTATTACTTCCTCCTTATTTAGTCTTTTTTACTTTTGCTAACTAATTTTCTAGGTCCTTTTCTTGTACGAGCATTAGTTTTTGTTCTTTGCCCTCTAACTGGAAGACCTCTTCTATGTCTTATTCCTCTATAGCATCCAATTTCAGTTAATCTTTTAATGTTTAATGCAACCTCTCTACGTAAGTCGCCTTCTACAGTGTAACCTTCCATTGCATTTCTAATTGCTTGTACTTGTTCATCTGTTAAATCTTTAACTCTAATGTCTGGGTTAACTTTTGCTTTTGCTAATATTTTTTGAGAACTTGCTAGTCCAATACCATAAATATAGGTTAATCCAATTTCTACTCTTTTTTCTCTAGGTAAATCTACTCCTGCTAAACGAGCCATTTTTCTTTGCACCTCCATAGTTTTTTATTTTAATGTTTAATTTATTATTTTGTATGTTGCCTATTAATAATTATTGGTGAAATGCATTGGCTTTTGCCAATCAATAATATTTTTAGGCATATATATAAACACAAATCAGAATTATATGGAACTTAATCCATACAGCCGCTATTCTTAAGACTTGTGTTATATTCAAAAATAATTATCCTTGTCTTTGTTTGTGTTTAGGGTTTTCACAGATTACTCTGATAACACCTTTTCTTTTAATAACTTTACATTTTTCGCACATAGGCTTTACTGATGGTCTTACTTTCATTTCTTTCACCTCTTCATTTTTAGAATAGTTTTAAAATTATTTTGCTCTCCATGTGATACGACCTTTGGTTAAATCATATGGTGATAATTCAACTTTTACTTTGTCCCCTGGAAGAATTTTAATGTAATTCATTCTTAATTTTCCAGATATATGAGCTAAAATTTGATGTCCATTTTCTAGTTCTACTTTAAAATTAGTATTTGGTAAAGCTTCTATAACTGTACCTTCAATTTCAATAACATCTTCTTTTGACATATTTTGTGTATGTTAGAAAACTAACATATCTCCTTTCTTTTTTGCATTTTTTTAGCAAAAATTTAGTTATGCACATAAACCGCATAATATCTTATATAGTATACTGCAAATTTACAATAATGTCAATATCTCTGGCTGTTTTTCTGTAATTAAAATTGTATTTTCATAATGTGCTGACAATGAACCATCTTCTGTAACAATTGTCCAGCCATCATCTAACACACAAATATCTTGACCTCCTGCCATTACCATTGGTTCTACTGCAAGGGTCATTCCCGGCTCTAGCCTTAACCCTCTTCCTGCCTTTCCGTAATTTGGAATACCTGGATCTTCATGCATTTTCTCACCAATGCCATGTCCTTGAAATTCTCTTACCACTTTATAACCATTTTTTTCAACGAATTCTCCAATTGCATGAGAAATATCTCCAATACGATTTCCTTTAACAGCTTGGGAAATTCCCTCAAAAAAAGCTTGTTTTGTGATATTTACTAACCTTTCCTTTTCAGGTGTAGATTTTCCAACAATATATGTTCTTGCAGCATCACCATGAAATCCATTTTTATATACTACTAAATCAACACTTACAACATCACCATCTTGAATAATTCTTCTATTTGATGGTATGCCGTGGATAATTTCATCATTTATTGAAATGCATAATGTACCCGGAAATGCTGCTACCCCCTTTTGACCACTTGGATAGCCTTTTTGTGCTGGAATACCGCCATGTTTTCTAATGATATTTTCTGCAAAATTATCTAAATCCATGGTAGTAATTCCTGGTTTTATATATTTTTCTATTTCTTCATAAACTAATGCTGTAATTTTACATGCTTCTCGCATTTTTTCAATTTCTTTTTGTGATTTTATTGTTACCAATTTTTTTACTTCCTTTTAACTTTGTTATTTAGATAAAAGCAGCTTTTTTATTATAAAAAACATACTTTTATCTAAATATTTATATGTATAAAATTATTCTTCGCATTTTTCTAGTATTTTTTCAACTACTTGTTCTGATGCATTATCTGCTGTTGGGTCTTCTGGAGCAATAGATAATAAAACTCCTTTTTCTTTATAGAAAGAAAGTAGTTCTTCTACATTTTTTCTATATGTTTCTAACCTGTTTTTAATAGTTTCTTCGTTATCATCTGTTCTAACTACTAATTCAGCTCCGCATACATCACAAACGCCAGGTGTTTTTGATGGTTTATATTTTAAATTGTAAATTGCACCACAGTCTTTATTAGAACATGTTGCTCTATTTAAAATTCTGTCTACTATAACTTGATCTGGTATAATTATTTCTGGTACTACATCTACTTTTTTACCTTTTTCGGCTAATATTTCGTCTAACACTTCAGCTTGCATTTTTGTTCTTGGGAAACCATCTAATATAACTCCATTTTTTGTATCTTCCCAGCTTAATCTATCTCTCACTATATTAATAGTTACCTCGTCTGGAACAAGCTCTCCTTTTGACATATAACTATTTGCAAGTTTACCTAACTCTGTTTCTTTTTTTATTTGTTCTCTAAACATATCTCCTGTTGAAATATGTGGAAGATTTGTTTTTTTAGCAAGCATTTTAGCTGCAGTTCCTTTACCACTTCCTGGTGCTCCTAACATAACAATATACATATTTTTCTCCTTTCACGCATTTTGGACGTACTAACTTTTTAGCTAGTCCGCCCTATTCTGCTTTGCTTTAATTTTTTATGTAACTTATTATTCTAAAGAAAATGCTTATATTGCTAGGCATACGAATTGCAAATGAATGAGGCGTGCTTCTTGCACGCCCACTTCATTTGCAATGAAGTATAACGACGCAAGATGAGTATTTTCTTTAGAATTTTTTAGTCTAAAAATCCCTTATAATGTCTCATAACAAGTAACGATTCTAATTGTTGTACCATCTCTAAAGCAACACCTACTACGATTAAGATAGATGTACCACCAAATGCCAAGTTTACATTAGGTATAAATCTAACAAGCATTGGTAAAATAGCAATAAGTGCTAAAAATAGTCCACCAAACCATAATAGTTTTGATAATATAGCATTTAAATAATCTGTAGTTGGCTTTCCTGCTCTAATACCTGGTATAAATCCACCATTTTTCTTAATATTATTAGCAACTTCTGCTGGGTTAAATGTTGCGTATGTATAAAAGAATGTAAATGCTAATATTAATAGTAAATATACAATTGCATTTGCTATAGTATAGCCTATAGGCACATTTGCTGTTGAAGTTGCAATTGAGAATTTATAAATTACTGCCCAAAATCCAGTTTGTGTAGCAATATTTGGTACAAACATTTGAATTATCATTGCTGGGAATGTCATAAATGATGAAGCAAATATAATTGGCATTACACCTGCCATAGCAAGTTTTAATGGAATATGTGTATTTTGTGCTCCTACCATTTTTCTTCCTACTACTTTTTTAGCATATTGTACAGGTATTCTTCTTTCTGCTTGTTGTACAAATATAACACCTGCAACTAATATAATAGCTCCTATTATAATTCCTAAAGCTGTTAATAAACCTGTTGTACTAAATGATCCTTCTCCTAATATTAAATTCCAAATTAATGTAACTGCACTTGGAAGTCCTGAAATAATACCTACGAAAATAATCATAGAAATACCATTTCCAATTCCTTTATCTGTAATTTGCTCTCCTAGCCACATTAAAAGTGCTGTTCCTGCCATTAATGAAATAACAACTGTAAATCCTGTTAAAAAACTATCTCCAACGAAAATTCCAGAAGATCTATAAGATAAATATAGTCCTGTACCTTCTATTAAAGCAAGTACTATTGTTAATAATTTTGTATAACGATTTATCTTATTAGTTCCTTCTTCTCCACCTTCCTTCATTAACCTTTCTAATGAAGGAATAACAAAACCTAATAATTGAATTACAATTGATGCTGTAATATATGGTGTAATTGTCATTGCAAATATTGAAAATCTAGAAAATGCTCCACCTGAAATTAAATCAATTAATCCAGATATTCCATTGCTAGCACTTGACATTGCTTCATTTAGTGCCACTGTATCAACACCTGGAATTGTAATAAAGCAACCAAATCTAAAAATTACTATTAAAAGTAATGTGTATAAAATTCTTTTTCTAACATCTGGTGTTTTAAATGCATTTAAAATTGTTTTAAACATTAAATCACCTCTGCCTTTCCGCCTAATGCTTCAATTTGTTCTTTAGCTTTTTTAGTAAATTTTACAGCTTTTACATTAACTTTTTTCTCTAATTTACCTGTTGCAATAACAACAATACCATCATTAGCTTTACTAATAACGCCATCTTTTACTAGGCTTTCAGCAGTAACATCATCTGATACTGATTTATTTAGCATAGTAAGTGTTATTTCTGTATAATTTTTAGCGTGAATGTTGTTAAAACCTCTTTTAGGTAATCTTCTATATAAAGGAGTTTGACCACCTTCAAAACCACGTCTTACTCCTCCGCCTGATCTTGCTTTTTGACCTTTATGACCTCTTCCAGAAGTTTTTCCAAGACCTGAACCAACTCCACGACCTACTCTTGTTCTTGTTTTTGTTTTTTGTGCTGGTTTTATTTCGTCTAATTTCATTTTGTAATTACACCTCCTATTTTTTATTTGTTAATAGAGTAATTTATTTTAAAGTTTAAACTATCTCTTCAACTTTTTTTCCTCTTTTTTTAGCTATTTGTTCAGCTGTTTTCATGCTTCTTAAACCTTCCATTGTAGCATAAACTACATTTCTTGGGTTAGTTGTTCCAATAACTTTTGTTCTAATATCTTTGTAACCTGCAAGCTCTAATACTGGCCTTACACTACCACCAGCAATAACTCCAGTACCTTCTGCAGCTGGTTTTAACATAACGCTTGCACTTCCAAATTTACCAACATATTCATGAGGAATAGTAGTTCCTACAATTGGAACTTCTACTAAATTCTTTTTAGCTTCTTCAATTGCTTTTTTAATAGCATCTGGAACTTCAGCAGCTTTACCATTTCCTACACCAATATGACCATTTTCATCTCCTACAACAACAACAGCACTAAATCTAAAAGTTCTACCACCTTTAACAACTTTTGCTACTCTGTTGATTGCAACTACTTTTTCTTTTAATTCTGATGTATTTTCTGATTGCACTTTGATTTTCCCTCCTTTTTAACTATTATAGGACTTACTTTATATTAAAATATGTCCCCTTACAAAGTGAATTATTAATTTATAAGTTAGAATTCTAAACCGCCTTCTCTTGCAGATTCAGCTAACCTTTTTACTACACCGTGATAAATATATCCGCTTCTATCAAAAACAACTTGTTTTATGTTTTTTTCTAATGCTCTTTTTGCAACTAATGCTCCAACTTCTTTTGCAGCTTCACAGTTAGAATGTTTTGTTTTTACTTCTTTATCTAGTGTAGAAGCTTGCACTAATGTTTTAGCATTAACATCATCTATTATTTGAGCATAAAGATTTGTATTACTTCTAAAAACACATAATCTTGGTGTTGTTTCTGTTCCAGAAACTTTATTACGTACTCTAACATGTCTTCTTTGCCTTAAAGCTTTTCTATTTATTTTTTTAATCATTTTTTGCTCCTTTCTACTAATGTAACAGCATTAGTAATTTTAAAAAATGTATATATTTCTTTTTTTAACATTTAAATGTCTATTTTTTGCCTGATTTACCCTCTTTACGTCTAATATGTTCTGTCTCATATTTAATACCTTTACCTCTATAAACTTCTGGTGGTCTTTTGGTTCTAACAACAGCTGCTGTTTGACCAACTAATTCTTTATCAATTCCTCTTACTGTAATGTGGTTTGCATCTGTTACATCAAAAGTAATTCCTTCTGGTGGATCCATCTCAACTGGATGAGAATACCCTAAATTCATTACTAATACATTTCCCTTTTTTTGTGCTCTATAACCAACACCATTGATTTCCAAATTCTTTTTATACTCATGAACAACTCCTTCGATCATGTTGTTAATTAAAGTTCTTGTTAATCCATGTAAGCTTTTATTAGCTGGATCATCATTTGGTCTTTTTACAGTAATAGTGTTTCCTTCTAGTTTTACTTCCATATTTTTATGAAAATCTCTTTCTAATGTTCCTTTTGGTCCTTTTACAGTAATATGGTTTTCATTAAGTGTTACTTCTACACCCTCTGGTACTGTAATAGGTTTGTTTCCTATTCTTGACATTTTTATTTTCCTCCTTTCTACCAAACGTAAGCAATAACTTCTCCGCCTAATCCTTCTTTTCTTGCTTCTTTATCTGTTTTAATTCCTTTTGAAGTAGAAATTAAAGCTATTCCTAAACCATTTAAAACTTGTGGTAATTCATCTTTTGATGAATAAACTCTTAAACCTGGTTTACTAATTCTTTTTAAACCATCAATTACTTTGTTTCCTTTTTCATCGTATTTTAATGTAATACGAATTACACCTTGACTATTATCATTAATCTCTTCATAAGCAGCAATGTAGCCTTCTTTGAATAATATATCTGCAATTGATTTCTTTACATTTGAACTAGGTACATCAACTGTTTTATGTTTTTGACTATTTGCATTTCTAATTCTTGTTAACATATCTGCAATTGGGTCAGTTGTATTCATTTA
>CANQGW010000042.1 GCA_947623555.1 uncultured Clostridia bacterium | reverse complement strand
GCAATTGGTTGTGGTGTTCTAATACCTGCAACAACGTCTTCACCTTGTGCATTCATTAAATATTCACCAAATAATTTGTTTTCACCTGTAGCAGGGTTACGAGTAAATGCAACACCAGTTCCACAGTCATCTCCCATGTTTCCGAAAACCATTTCTTGAACGTTAACTGCTGTTCCCCAGCTTCCTGGAATATCGTTTAATCTTCTATAAGTAATAGCTCTTGGGTTATTCCATGAACGGAATACTGCTTTAACAGCTTCTTTTAATTGAACAATTGGGTCTGATGGGAATTCGCTTCCATGTTCTTTTAAGTAAATTCCTTTAAATGTAGCTACTAATTCTTTTAAATCTGCAGCTGTTAATTCTGTATCTTGCTTTACTCCTCTTTTTTCTTTCATGTTATCAATTTCTTTTTCAAATAGTGGTTTTGGTATTTCCATAACAACATCACTAAACATTTGAATAAATCTTCTGTAGCTGTCATAAGCAAATCTTTCGTTTTTAGTTGCCATAACTTCTACTACATCTTGATTTAAACCTAAATTTAAAATAGTATCCATCATACCTGGCATAGATGCTCTAGCTCCTGAACGTACTGATACTAATAATGGGTTTTCTTTATCTCCAAATTTCTTTCCTGTCATTTCCTCTAATTTTGATAATGCTGCAAAAATTTCGTCTTCTATTTCTTTTGCAATTGTTTCACCATCTTCATAATATCTTGTACAAGCTTCTGTTGTTACAGTAAAACCTTGTGGAATTGGTAAACCTAAATTAGTCATTTCTGCTAAATTAGCTCCTTTTCCTCCTAACAATTCTCTCATGTTAGCATTTCCTTCTTTAAATAAGTATACATATTTTTGACTCATAAAGAACCTCCTTTAAATTTTATATATTACTTAAAAAAAGTAATTAACTTATTTTATTGGGTATAACCCAGTGCACCTATTATATATATAAATTTTGAAATTGTAAAGAGTTTTTGAGATAAAAAGTCATAAAAAAGAGACACCAGCCAAATTATATAGCTGGTGCCGGAGAATGGAACCTCCTACTATCACTCCTATTGAAGGATAGTGTATTTATTATATAACATTTTTTTACAATTTGCAACTTTTTTCAACGTTTTTTTAACTTTAGTCTTCTAACTTTGTTTTATAAAGTCCTATTTTTTCCAAAAAATGATATATTTTTGTGCCAAATGGTATCATGAGAATGTCTTCTTTACTTAAAATTTTTAATGCAAATATTGTAACAACATATATAATTGCACCTAAAATAATTGATACTATTGTACTAATAGCGTTTCCTACAAATGTATTTAAACCTTGATTTATAAAATATGTACAAACTCCCATAAAGCTTGCAGCTATAACTGGTGCAATAATCATTCTGCCTAACTTGAATTTTATTTTTATATGTCTACTTAAAGTTGTAAAACAAATAACAAATGCTACTACTTGGCAAATAATAGAGCTTATTCCTGCTCCCATAATTTCTATATGAGGGTTACTAATTAAAATAATATTAAGTACAAATTTTAAAAACGCTCCTATTGCTAAAGCTATGGCTGGCACATAAGTTTTGTTAATTCCATATAGTCCACCATTTATAGTTTGATTTAATGCAATGAAAATCATTGGTATTGAAAATATCATAAGTACTTCTGCTCCGTTATTAGCTGCTGGATAAATTAAGTTTAAAATTGGTTGTGCTAGTGCTATAAACCCTGCTGTGCATGGAAGAACTATTAACAGTGATGCAAAAACAGAAAATGTCATTCTTTTTGAGGCTGTTTCATGGTCTCCTTTAGCAATAGCAGATGAAACTGCTGGTACTAATGCTGTTGAAAAGGCAACATTTATAGCCGTTGGTAAATTTACTAATGTATCTACTTTTGATAAAATTCCAGTTTTGCTCATAGCAAAAGCTTCTAGCTCTTCTTTAATTGGGTACATATTTGCAAATGCTGATTGAATACATCTGCTTACTGTTGCACTGTCTATAAGTGGGTTTACCACTGAAATAATAGAGCTAATTGTAACTGGTATAGAAATAATTAATATTTTCTTTAATAGTTGTGTCCATTTTAGTTCTTCTTCTGGTGATTTCTTTGTATAATCAACATTTAATTTTTTCTTTTTATAATAAGCAATTAAATATACAAATGTTAATAATATTGCAAGTGTTGTAGATAAATTTCCACCTGCTGCCATAATGTATGGTTCTTTTCCTAATAAGGCATAAACAAATGTAATTGAAAGTACGCAGTTTAAAAATTGCTCTATTATTTGAGAATAGCTAGTTGGTTTCATGTCATTTAAACCGGCAAAATATCCTCTAAATACTGCAGATGCTGCTACAAATGCGATGGCTGGTGCTAAAACTTGCATAACATATTTAGTGTCTGGTACATTGAAAATAGCAGTGGCTATATATTCTGCTCCAAAAAATAGTGCTAATGATAAAACAATTCCTAGGCTTACAAAGAATGTCATACATATTTTAAAAATTCTTTGAGCTCCTTTTGTATCGTCAATTGCTACTCTTTCTGATACTAGTTTTGAAATAACACTTGGTATACCAATTGATGATAGGGCTAAAAGTAGAGAATATATTTGATAACCTGCTGAATAGTAGCCAAGTCCTGTGTCGCCAAAGCCGTCAAAGTTTGTTATAACAAATTTATATACTAGTCCTAATACTTTTACCATAATTTGTGCAAACATTAAAATAAGTACATTTTTCATGAAAGAATTAGCTTTTTTTGGTTTAGCAGTTTGATTTTTATTTTCTTCCTCCAATTTCTTTCTCCTTTACCATTATATTTATTCTTTATTTTTAAAATCAAATTTTGGCATCATGCCAAGCTTATTTGGCGTGTGAACTGGCAATTGATAAATATCATGTCCTGGAAACTCATTTGCTTCCACAAAAAGAGGTCCGTTTGGTGTAAATGCCACATCCCAACCCACATATCCCATTTCAGGAACTACCTTTGTAGCCTTTTTACAAAGATCTATAGCCTCGCTCCAAAAAGGAAATTGAAAACCTTTTATTTCTTCACCTGTTTGTGGATGAACCTCATATACGTTTTTCTTTTTATCAATAGCTACCTTTTCTACTACGCCTGTATTTTCATTTACTGGAGCTGTCATACCTCCACTATTAAAATTATCTACATATTTCCCACTATTACCTATTCTAAAATATGCACAAATAATGTGTGGCTCTAGCTCTACTTCTTTTCTTTTTTCTTGTGGAATATCAAGTAAAGACTCTCCATCTTTTGTTGTTACAATTGTAACTATACGAACTGTATTAATTGCATTTGGATAAATTTTAGCTACATCAGGATGTTGCACAATTACTTCTTCTAATTCAAAATTATTTTCTGGATTTGATAAATATTCATATAACTCATCTAAAGACTTATATGAAGTAGTATTAATTTTCTCTATTCCCTTACCGCATCCACCATCAATTGGTTTTGCCATAAATTCACTGTGCTTTTGCAAAAAATTTATTACATCTTCTTTTGAAGAACCTTTTACTTTAATCCAGTCTCTTTTTATATAATCTTTAAATTTAGTATTAAATTCGTCTTTATTCATAAAATAATGTAGAACGCTTTTATCACAATATTTTGTAACTAGTGCATTATTTCTACCTCTTGTTAAATATGTATCTCTTTGCTCATCTGTTAAATTATACATTTCAAATAAGTCATAGTCCATATAACCTGCACCATAACGCCTTGCACATTTTTGCATATCCATAAAAATTGCAAATTTAGACATGTTTGTTTTTTCATGAATACTATTTATTTTTTCTTTCATGGCTTTTTTGTCCATTGTTCTTAATCTTTTTAAAATATACTTTATGTTTCCCATAATACTATCATCCTTTTTATAGTATACTAATTGCTAAAATACAATTTTTTCTTGTATGTAGTTTTCTACCTCGTCAATTTTTATTCTTACTTGCTCCATGGTGTCTCTATCTCTTACAGTTACAGTATCATCTTCTAATGTATCAAAATCAATAGTTACACAGTATGGAGTACCTATTTCATCTTCTCTTCTATATCTTTTTCCTATACTTCCTGCTTCGTCATAATCACACATAAATTTTTTGCAAAGCTTGCTATATACTTCTTCTGCTTTTTCGCTTAATTTTTTAGAAAGTGGAAGGACCGCTACCTTATATGGTGCTATTACTGGATTTAAGTGTAATACTACTCTTGTGTCACCTTCTGCTATTTCTTCTTCGTCATAAGCTTCACAAAGTATTGCTAAAACTGTTCTATCTAATCCATAGGTTGACTCAATTATATATGGAATATATCTTTCGTTTGTGTCTGGATCTAAATATTCCATACTCTTTCCAGAATATTCTTGATGCCTTGATAAATCAAAGTTTGTTCTGTTGTGAGTTCCGTTTATTTCACCCCAACCAAATGGGAATAAATATTCAATATCGCATGCTTCTTTTGCATAATGTGCTAATTTTTCATGGTCATGAAATCTTAATTTTTCTTCTGGCAAGCCTAAATCCATAAAATATTGTTTTCCATATTGTTTAAAGTAATTATAAAGTTCGCTATCTGTACCTTCCTTGCAAAAAGTTTGAAACTCCATTTGTTCAAATTCTATTGTTCTAAATGTAAAGTTGCCTGGAGTTATTTCATTTCTAAATGCTTTTCCTATTTGACCTATGCTAAATGGAAGTTTTGCTCTTGTTGTTCTTTGTACATTCAAATAGTTAACATACTCTCCTTGTGCATTTTCAGGTCTTAAATAAATAACACTTTTATTATCTGTTGTTACTCCCCTATATGTTTGAAACATTAAATTAAATTGCCTAATATCTGTAAAATCAGATTTTCCACAATTAGGGCAAGGCACTTTATGTTCTTTTATATAATCCATCATTTCATCTTGCGTCATGGCATCTGCATCTGCATTTGGGTCAAAATCATTTATTAAGTTATCTGCCCTATGACGCATTTTACATTCTTTGCAGTCTATTAATGGGTCTGAAAAGCTTGCTACATGACCAGATGCCTCCCATACTCTTGGATGCATTAAAATATCAGCATCTATTTCATAACTGTTTTTTCTTTCTTGAATAAACCTTTTTCTCCAAGTATCTTTAATGTTGTTTTTTAATCTAGCACCTAATGGGCCATAATCCCAAGTATTAGCTAGCCCTCCATAAATTTCAGATCCCGGATAAATAAAGCCTCTTCCTTTGCATAAAGCAACTATTTTTTCCATATTTACACTTTTCATTATTTTAACCTCCTTATTTTATTACCCTTATTGCCTCATCTGTAATTTTATCTTTATCAAACTTTTTCATTATAAAAACTAAAATAGCAACTATTAAAAAAGTAATGCCATACACAATTAAGCTAAAGTGCCAATTACCAGATACTAAATGTGATCCCGCCAAGGTAGAAGATATTACTGATGGAAATCTTGCCACAGTTGAAATTATAATAAAATCCAATGGCTTAATTGGAAGCAAAGCTGCAATGTATGTTAATAAGTCTTTGGGTGTACCTGGTATAAAAAACAAAATAAATATAATAAACCTAATTGTTTTTGGATTTTGAAAAACCTTACTTTTTTCTATTTTTTCTATTTTATTTTTATCTATAAAATCATAAATAAATTGTCTGCCAAATTTGTGCACCAATAAATAAATAAAAATTGAAATAATAGCTGCTGCTATCATTATAAATACCGTTCCCCATAAACCGCCATAGCAAATTCCTGCTAATATTTCTATTGGTTCACCTGGAATAATAAATAAAAATATTTGAGCAAACTGCAAACCAAAAAGCATTAAAAAGCCTATAAATCCAGAACTATTTACTCTTTCTTTAAAGGCTATTTGCCCTTCTTCTGTTGATAAATTTTTTACCATCGGAAACAAGTATATTGTAATACCTACCATTATTGCGATTACAATACATAATAATATAATTTTAAAAATTTTGCTTTTTTTGTTCATTTTTGTTTTTCCTTTTATTTAATTTAAACATATATTGCTTTATTTTCAAGCAAGTTTTGAACCTCTAAAATGCTTTCCTGTGGTGTTGAAGCTCCAGCCATAATTCCAACTGTATTGCAATTTTTAATTTTTTCTATTACGTCTTCTAATTCGTCTGCTTTTTCAAGCATAACTACATTTTTGCAGTTTTTGCATGAAATATCATAAAGTTTATTGGTGTTAGAGCTTTTTCTTCCACCTATAATAATCATATAATCTACACTACCTGCTAATTTTTCTGTTTCCTCTTGCCTTAACCTAGTTGCATCACATATTGTGCTTTTTATATCTATTTGACTATTTGGTGATAATTCCTTTTCTATTTTTTCTGCAAACATATTAAATTTTTCTAAATTAAATGTGGTTTGTGCCATTACTAAAATTTTATTTATATTTTGCTTTTTAGCTTCATTTATAGCTAAATTTAAGTCTTCTTCAGTTTCAATTACAGTATAATTATTTCCGCAAAAACTAGCTGTTCCACGAACCTCTGCATGATTTTTTTCTCCTATAAAAAATATATAAAAGCCTTCGTTTGCATACCTTTCTACCATTTTATGAATAGCAATTACTTTAGGGCATGTGAAATCTAATATTGTTAAGCCTAGTTTTTTTGCTTCTTCATAAGTGCTTTTCATGACACCATGTGCACGAAAAATAACCTTTTTACCTTTTGGGTTTGGAATTTCTGACAAACTGTTTATTATTTTTAATCCTTTTTTACTTAATTTTTCTATTACTTGTGGATTATGCACTAAATCACCTAGGCAATAAGTTACAGCTTCATTTTCCACCTCTTTTGTAGCACCTTCTACTGCGCTTCTTACTCCCATGCAAAATCCAGCAGTTTTACCTGTTACTATATTCATATATCGCTCCTTTTTTCTTTAAGATTTTATCACATTAAAAAAAAAATAACAACCAGTTATTTACTTTCAAATTTATTTGCATTTATTATAATTTTATTTTATAATAGTATTAAGTCATAACTGCGGGTATAATTTAGTGGCAGAATGTCATGCTTCCGACCTGATAGCGCGGGTTCGATTCCCGCTACCCGCTCCAATTTAAGACAACTTACGAACTTATAAAGGTTTCGTAAGTTTTTTTCATTTTAGAAAAGATGAATCGAACTTCATAAAAATATTTATAAAACTATTGACATATACAAACAGATGTTTTACAATATATATAAATAAAAGGATGTGAATTTATGGAAGAAAATAATTTAATAATTAAAAATGAATTATCAAATGAAGATATAAAAAAATTAATATATACAATAAGAGGTAAGCAAGTTATGCTAGATAGTGATGTTGCTACATTATATCATTATCAAACAAAAAGGATAAATGAAACTGTAAGTAGAAACAAAGAAAGATTTCCAGAAAATTTTTGT
>CANQGW010000041.1 GCA_947623555.1 uncultured Clostridia bacterium | reverse complement strand
AAATTATTTGGTGAATATTTAATGAATGCACAAGGTGAAGACGTTGTTGCAGGTATTAGAACACCACAACCAATTGCTACACTAGAGCAAACAAACAATGGAGCATATAAAGATTTTGTTAAATATGCAAGCTTACTAGAAAATCACTACAAAGATATGCAAGATATGGAATTTACAATTGAAAGAGGAAAATTATTCTTCTTACAAACAAGAAATGGTAAAAGAACAGCAAATGCTGCATTAAAAATTGCCGTTGATTTAGTAAATGAAGGAATGATTACAGAAAAAGAAGCAGTTTTAAGAGTTGAGCCAAATCAATTAGATCAATTATTACATCCAAACTTTGACCAAGCTAAATTAAAAGCTGCAAAACCAGTTGCTAAAGGTTTAGCTGCATCACCAGGAGCTGCAACAGGTAAAGTTGTATTTACAGCTGATAGAGCAGTTGAAATGCATGAAGCTGGAGAAAAAGACCTAGTATTAGTTAGACTAGAAACATCACCAGAAGACATTGATGGTATGAACGTATGCCATGGTGTATTAACAGTTAGAGGTGGTATGACATCACACGCAGCCGTAGTTGCAAGAGGTATGGGAACATGCTGTGTTGCAGGTTGTGGAGAATTAGTTGTTAATGAAGAAGAAAAAACATTCACAGACGCACAAGGAAGAGTATATCATGAAGGTGATTATATTTCACTTGATGGATCTACAGGTAATGTTTATGGAGAAAGAATTGATACAGTTGATGCAACAGTATCAGGAGATTTCGCAAAATTAATGGGATGGGCAGATCAATATAGACAAATGGAAGTTAGAACAAATGCTGATACTCCAAAGGATGCTAAAGTAGCATACAACTTCGGAGCACAAGGTATTGGTCTATGCCGTACAGAGCATATGTTCTTTGCACCAGAAAGAATTGCTGCTATTCGTGAAATGATAGTTTCAAAAACAGCAGAGCAAAGAGAAAAAGCATTAGATAAAATTCTTCCAATGCAACAAGGAGACTTTGAAGGTCTATTTAGAGAAATGAAAGGTTACCCAGTAACAATTCGTTTACTAGATCCACCACTACATGAATTCCTACCACATGATGATGAAGATATAAGTGCATTAGCAAAAGAAATGGGAATGACTTTTGAAGAATTAAAAACTGTAGTAGAGAGCTTACATGAATTTAACCCAATGATGGGACATCGTGGATGCCGTCTAGACGTTACTTATCCAGAAATTGCTGTAATGCAAACAAGAGCTATTATTAGAGCTGCTATTACAGTAAATAAAGAAGGAATGCATATAGTTCCTGAAATAATGGTTCCATTAGTAGGAGAAGTTAAAGAATTAAAATATGTAAAAGACATCATTACTAAAACAGCTGATGAAGAAATTGCAAAAGCTGGAGTAGAAATGAAATACAAAGTAGGAACAATGATAGAAATTCCTAGAGCTGCATTAACAGCAGACGAAATTGCAAAAGAAGCTGAATTCTTCTCATTTGGTACAAACGACTTAACACAAATGACATTTGGATTTAGCCGTGATGATGCTGGTAAATTCCTAGGTTCATACTATGAAAAGAAAATATATGAATCTGACCCATTTGCTAAACTTGACCAAACTGGTGTTGGAAAATTAGTTAAAATGGCAGCTGAAATGGGAAAAGCTACACGTCCAGACATCAAACTTGGAATTTGTGGAGAGCATGGTGGAAACCCACCTACAGTTGAATTCTGCCACAATGTTGGTTTAACTTATGTATCTTGCTCACCATACAGAGTTCCAATTGCAAGACTAGCAGCAGCACAAGCAGCAATTAAAAACCCTAGATAAAATAAGTAGATATATAACAAAAATAGTAGAAGTTTAACTTCTGCTATTTTTGCTAAAAAATGAAATGATTTTGCTAACAATTTTTAAAAATACTTTAAAAGTGTTGACAATTAAACTAAAAGTTAGTATAATTTTATAGTACGAATTTTTTATATATGCAAAATCATAAGCGAGAAAATTTAAGATAGTTAAAAAATATATATCTTTATAAACCGAAAGAAGTTAAGGGAGGGAATTACAAATGGCACAACCAAAAAGAAGATGGTCAAAAGCAAGAACACATGCAAGAAGATCAACATGGAAATTAGAAAATCAAAACCTAGTAGACTGTCCACATTGTCATGAAAAAGTATTACAACACACAGTATGCCCTAATTGTGGATATTATGATGGAAAAGAAGTAGTATCTAAAACTGCTACAAAATAATTATCTGAATCAAATGCCAGCTTTTAAAGCTGGTATTTTTGTGGCTTTTCCTTGACAAAAAATATAATAAAATGTAATATAAAAGAAGAAAATCAGCCTTTATGGGGCTAATGAAATTATGAATTAAAATACAAGGAGTAAAAATGGAAAGAATTGATAAAATAAATTATTATCTAAATATAGCAAAAGCAGTAGCAGACAGAAGTACATGTTTAAGAAAAAAGGCTGGCTGTGTTATAGTAAATCATGATGAAATTGTGTCAACTGGATATAGCGGAGCACCAAGAGGAAGAGCAAATTGTATAGATTTAGGCTATTGCACAAAAAAGAAATTATTTCCCAATGTAAGGCATGGAGGTTATGATGCGTGTAGAAGCGTACATGCAGAACAAAACGCTATTATTAGTGCTAGTAGAAAAGATATGATAGGTGGTACTTTATATTTAGTGCTTTATAGACCAGAAACAGGGGAATATGATGAAGGGTCAAACTGTTGCCAAATGTGTAGAAAATTAATTATAAATGCTGGAATTGAAAAAGTAATAGTAAGAAGTAATAATGCTAATGAATATACACAGATATATGTAAAAGACTGGGTTGAAAATGATGATCTTTTAGATGGTAAAATTACATATTAAAATTAGTTTGACTTTATGTTCAAAATAGTAAGTTTATCTTGCTATTTTTTTTTGCTTATAGTAAAATTAATTCGTAAATGAAATGCAAGAAGGTGATAAAATGTCAAAAGCAACGGTTGCAATTATAGGTAGACCAAATGTAGGAAAATCTACATTTTTTAATTATATAGTTGGGAAAAGAATTTCAATAGTAGAAGATACACCGGGTGTTACAAGGGATAGAGTATATGCAGATGCAAATTGGAGAGGAAGAGACTTTACATTAATAGATACAGGAGGAATTGAACCAGAAAGTAATGATACTATAACAGTTCAAATGCGAAATCAAGCAGATATTGCAATAAATTTGGCAGATGTTATTATATTTTTAACAGATATTAAACAAGGTGTAACTGCTGCTGATAAAGATATTGCATTAACCCTTAAAAAGTGCAAAAAGCCTGTAATATTAGTTTGTAACAAATCAGATACTTATGGAAAAGTACCTAATGAGCTATATGAATTTTATAATTTGGGTTTGGGTGAACCCTATGCAGTATCAGCAGTAAATGCCAAAGGTATTGGAGATGTGTTAGATGCTATCTATGACAAACTTCCTGAAGAAAAAGCACAAGAAGATGAAAGTACAGTTATAAAAGTGGCTATGATAGGCAAACCAAATGTAGGCAAATCTTCTCTTATAAACAAAATATTAGGTGAAAACAGAGTTATTGTAAGTGATATTTCTGGCACAACCAGAGATGCCATAGATTCAGAATATGAAAATGAATTTGGAAAATATGTATTTATAGATACAGCTGGTATACGTAGAAAAAGCAAAGTTGACGATAGCCTAGAAAAATATAGTGTTATAAGAAGTTTACTTGCAATTGAAAGGGCTGATGTATGTGTACTAATGTTAGATGCAAAAGAAGGTGTAAGTGCGCAAGACGCTAAAATTGCAGGTGAAGCGCATGAAGCTGGTAAAGGTGTTATTATAGCAATAAACAAATGGGATGAAGTTGAAAAAGATAATCAAACAATGGAAAACTATAAAAAAGAAGTATACAATAAGTTATCTTACTTGTCTTATGCACCAATAATATTTATTTCTGCTAAAACAGGACAAAGAGTAAATAAATTATATGAACTTATAAATCAAGTAGCCAGTCAAAACGCATTAAGAATTTCTACATCTGTTTTAAATGATATTTTAAGTGAAGCAGTAACAATTGTGCAGCCACCAACTGATAAAGGAAAAAGATTAAAAATTTTTTATATGACTCAAGCAGCAACAAAGCCACCAACTTTTGTAGTATTTGTAAATGACAAACAACTATTTCATTTCTCGTATGAACGTTATTTAATAAATCAAATAAGAAAAGAATTTGGCGGACTTGTTGGAACACCAATTAGAATGATAGTTAGAGAAAAAAACGAAAAATAGTGTTTTTAAAAGTTAATATTTAAAATTTAAAATAAAAAAGGAGAGTGATTTTTATGGCAACATATATTATTGTTGCAGTAATTGCCTATTTATTAGGTAGCATTAGCTTTTCAGTAATTATTAGTAAAAAGCTAGCAGGAGTTGATGTTAGAGAAAAAGGAAGTGGAAATGCAGGAACTACAAATGTATTGAGAATAGTTGGAAAAAAGGCTGCTTTAATTACACTAATTTGCGATATTTTAAAAGGAGTAGTTGCAATTTTAGTTGCATTTATTGCAGGAAAAATTGTTAAAGATTTAGATAATGCTTTATTAGTGCAATTAGCAGGTGCATTTGTTATTATTGGACATACCTTTCCAGTATTCTTTAAATTTAAAGGTGGAAAAGGAATAGCTACAGCAATAGGTGTACTTTTAATGACAAACTGGCAAATAGGGTTAATCTGCTTGGTATTTGGCATAGTATTAATAGTATTAACTAGAATGGTTTCTGTAGGTTCAATTGCAGCTGCTATATTATTCCCAGTATTGGTATTATTTATAAATCAAAATTACATAGTAGCATCAAGCAATTTAAGTTATTTTGTTTATAGTGTTATTATAGCAGTTCTTGTTATTTTCAACCATAGAGAAAATGTAAAAAGACTTTTATCTGGAACAGAAAATACTATTAGCTTTAAAAACACAAATTAATATAATAGAAAGGAAAAATGTATGAAGAATATTTGTATAATAGGTAGTGGTAGCTGGGGGTGCGCTTTAGCTATTCATTGTGCAAAATTAGGTAACCAAGTAAAAATATGGTCTTTTTCAGAAGAAGAGGCTAATATTATAAATAATGAAAGAAAATGCAAGTTTTTGCCAATGGCAGTAATGCCAGAAAATATAGTATGTACTACTAACATAAAAGAAGCCGTAGAAGGAACTGATATAATTTTGCATGTTACACCATCAAAATTTTTTAGAGAAACCTTAAAAAAATATAAAGATTATATTACAAATCAACCACTTGTTATATGTTCTAAAGGTTTTGAGGCTTCAACACTATCTACTTTAAGTGATGTAGCAATTCAAGAAATACCAAATGTAAAGGTAGGGGTACTTTCAGGGCCAAGCCACGCAGAAGAGGTTTCAATAGGTGTTCCAACAGCTTTGGTGGTTGCTTCTAAAGATTATGATTTGAAATATTTAGTACAAGATAGTTTTATGAATGAAAATATGAGAATTTATACAAGTAATGATATGCAAGGTGTAGAACTAGGTGGAGCCCTAAAAAATATTATTGCGTTTTGTTTAGGAATTGCAGCAGAACTAAATTTGGGAGACAACTCTTTTGCAGCTTTAATTTCTAGAGGTCTTACAGAAATAGCAAGATTAGGTGTTGCAATGGGTGGAGATCATGACACTTTTTATGGCTTGTCTGGACTAGGAGATTTAATAGTTACATGTTTAAGTGAACATAGTAGAAACCGTAGAGCCGGTAGATGTATTGGCAGGGGATTAACTGTTGAACAAACTAGAAAAGAAATTGGAATGGTAATTGAAAGTATAGACAATATCGAGGTTGCTTATGAACTTTCTAAAAAATATAATATAGAAATGCCAATTACGCATACTGTATATGATGTATTATATAATAATTTAGCTCCAAGAGATGCAGTTACTAAATTAATGACTCGTGAAAAAAAATCAGAATAATTATGGTATATTTTTCATTTTTTTATCCATACTATTTGAAGAAATAATATTTTGTATGGAGGAAAATAAAAATGGAAAAGGTAATAAATAAAATTGGTAAAACAGCGGCTAGAACTTATCAGTATGCAGCAAAAACAGCAGGTAAAATTGCAAGAGAAATAAAACTAAAAAGTCAAATGGCAGATGATAAAGATCAAATAAAAAGTTTATATGAAGAAATAGGAAAAAGCGTATATGAAAAATATTTATCAAATGAAGAAATAGATGTTGAAGCAGATATTAGAACTAGCTGTTCAATGATAGATGTTTTATCAGATGAAATAGAGCAATTGCGAGAAGAAATTTTAGATTTAAAAGACTTAAAACAATGTAAAAATTGCTATTATGAAATAGAAAGCGATTTTCATTATTGCCCTAATTGTGGATGTGAGCAAAACTTGTCAGAAGAAAATATGAAAAATGATGGCCCTGCTACAATAGAAACAACTGATGAAGAAGACAGTATTCTAAAAAAACAAGAAGAATAATTTAATAAGGATATCGTTCATATAAATAACGTATTATATCATCTGCATTATTTTTAGTAACATTAATTAACATATCCTTATCTAAACTAATCCACATATTAATTTTATAATCCTCTTGATTTTCAATTAATGCACTAATAATATCAGCCATTTCAATAGGGTTTTCATATTCTTTTTTCCATAGTAGATCCTCTTCTATTTTATTAGAAGGGGTATTTTTATTAAATTTATTAAGAAACCTAGCAATTTCGCCAGATTTATTACTATATAATTTAACAACTGCATTCATATAAATTTAAGCTCCTTTATACATTTTAGTATTTTTTAAATAAAAAAAATTATACTAGAGAATAAAAGGTAATTTTTTGGAAACAATAAAATAAACAAATGTAGAAAGGAGAGTATGATTAAAGTAATCATACATAAAAATATGAAAAAAAATATTATAATTATAGTTATTACCATTATTTTAATAATTTTGATAATAGGCTCATTATTTGTATATGCTAGTACTAATACTAAAGAAAATACAAGTTTAGAAGAAAAAGTTTCAAAAGAAATAGAATATTTAGATAGTTATTTAATTGCAATGCTTGGCAATTTTAATGGGCTAACAATTGCAAACGAAGTGTTTCAACTAAACCCACAAGAAAAAGAACTAGAAAAAGAAGAGGTTACAAAAAGTAACTTTTCAGACCAAACTAATAATGCAAACGGGCAAAATGAGCAAAGCCAAGCAAATAATGAAAGCGCTCAAAACGGTAAAAATGAACAAACTCAAGCTGACAATTCCCAGAATAATAAAAGTGGCGACAATGGCAAAATGCAAAACAGTATACTTGCCAATAATGGAAATTATGAAACTAACTGGGATGATATAAAACAGCAAGTAGAACAACTTTATAGCACATGGAACACTATCAGTTTAGACTTACATGCATTAAATATAGATGGAAACTCTATTTTAAGTTTTAGTAATGGTTTAAATTCTGCAACTAAAAAAATAAAAAGTGAAGATAAAAAAGGTGCTATGGAAGAACTTGGAAAACTCCATCAGTTATTACCAACTTATATGAATAATTATAAGTCCGATGAAAAACAAAAACAAATATTAAACATTCAGTCAAAAGTAGTTATTTCATATATAAATATTACAAACGAAGAATGGGATAAAGCAAAAGAAAACTTAACACAAGCAGAGCAAAATTTTGCAAATATGATTAACACACAAAGTATGGGAAACAGCCAAAACCAAAATATAATAAATCAAAGTTATATATTAGTAAATGAATTAATAAATGCTGTAAATTTAAAAGATAAGGATATTTTTTATATACAATATCAAAATTTAATAACTAAAATGGAAGTATTATTTTAAATTGATTTTATTAAAAAAATATAGTATAATCCTAAATTTGACAGTTAAATGGCAGAAAGCTTGATATTCAAGACTTCTGCCATTTTTGAAGTGC
>CANQGW010000040.1 GCA_947623555.1 uncultured Clostridia bacterium | reverse complement strand
ATGTTTTTTCAATATATTTTTAGAAAAAATTAATGTAGGTAATTTTATATTTTGCCTACATTAATTTTACACTTACTTTTAATAAATATTTTCATGTTTTTATTTAATATAATGTTTTTTTCTGCATAAAATGTACTATAAGGGGTGATTTTATGGGACTTACTGCTGCTTCTACTGGCACGCAAGTAAATGATAAAGATATTTTTGAAAAAGCAATTCGGAATTGATTATACAATTGCAATTGCGGGGAATCCTAATGTTGGAAAATCTACTGTTTTTAATGGTTTAACAGGTATGCACCAGCATACTGGTAACTGGCCGCGGAAAAACAGTTAGCAATGCAAGTGGTATATGTAATTTTCAGGATAAAAAGTTTTTACTAGTAGATATTCCTGGTACATATTCTCTTATGTCACATTCAGAAGAAGAAGAAATTGCAAGGGATTATATTTGTTTTGGTAACCCTGATGCAACAGTTGTTATTGTAGATGCTACCTGTTTAGAGAGAAACTTAAATTTAGTATATCAAATTATGGAGATTACTCCTAATATTATTCTTTGTGTTAATTTGTTAGATGAAGCCAAAAGGAAAGGAATTTCTATTGATTTTGATTTGCTGGAAAAAAGGCTTGGCATACCTGTTGTTGGTACAATTGCAAGAAAACAAAAAACTATTAAAAAGTTAATGCAAAAGGTGCATGATGTGGCATGTGGTGTTATAAAGCCATCACCTAATAAAATTCAATATTTGCCAGCAATTGAAGAGTGTATTTCTATTTTAGAAAGTAATGTAAAAGAAAAACTTCCAGATGATAAAAAATATTTATCAAGATGGATTTGTTTAAAATTAATAGATGGTGACGAAAAAATTTTAGAATCTATTAATAAGCATTTAAATATTTCGTTTTCAGATAGCACAGAAATTTCTTTAAAACTAATTCAAATTAAGGCAAAACTTTCAAATGAAAAGATAGAAGGAATAGATGCCTTTAGAGATAAACTTGTATCTACTATTATATTTAATGCAGAGGCTTTAGCAAGTGAGGCATGTAAATTTGAAAATACGTCATATAACAGTAGGGATAGAAAAATTGATAAGATATTAACATCTAAAAAATTTGGTATTCCTATTATGATTTTATTTTTAGGTATAGTTTTTTGGATTACCATAGTTGGGGCAAACTATCCTTCTCAAATGCTTTCACAGTTATTTGGTTGGATTCAAGGAAAATTATTGTGGTTACTTAATTATTGGAATTCCCCTGCTTGGCTTACTAGCGTTTTAATTGATGGCATTTATACCACACTTACTTGGGTAATTAGCGTAATGCTTCCTCCTATGGCAATATTTTTCCCTATGTTTACTTTGCTTGAAGATTTGGGTTATTTACCTAGAATTGCATTTAATTTAGATAAATATTTTAAAAAGGCGTGTAGTTCACGGAAAGCAGGCATTAACTATGTGCATGGGATTTGGTTGTAATGCCGCTGGAGTTGTTGGATGTAGAATTATAGATTCTCCTAGAGAAAAGCTAATTGCAATTTTAACAAATGCTTTTGTTCCATGTAATGGCAGGTTTCCTTTTTTAATTACTATTGCCTCTATTTTTATAGGTGCAAATATAGCAAGTGGTTTTACATCTTCTTTAGTTTCTACTTTGGTAGTGTTGGCTGTTATTTTACTTGGTATTTTTATGACATTACTTATTTCTAGGCTTCTTTCTAAAACTATTTTAAAGGGTGTACCATCTTCCTTTATGCTTGAGCTTCCACCTTATAGAAAGCCCCAAATAGGTAAGGTTTTAGTTAGGTCTATTTTTGATAGAACTTTATTTGTACTTGGTAGAGCAATTTCTGTTGCTGCGCCTGCTGGGCTTATTATTTGGCTTTTTGCAAATATTACAGTTGGTGATATAAGCCTTCTTACTTATGTAGCTAATTTTCTAAATCCATTTGCTAAACTAATGGGTCTTGATGGATATATTTTAACTGCTTTTATTTTAGGATTACCTGCAAACGAAATTGTGCTTCCTATTATTCTTATGAGCTATATGCAAAAGGGAGTGTTGGTTAATTTAGAGGATAATTTTCAAATTGGTCAAATTTTAGTTCAAAATGGTTGGACTTTGCTTACTGCAATAAATGTAATGATATTTACATTACTTCATTTTCCTTGTAGTACAACTTTAATGACTATAAAAAAAGAAGCTGGTAAGTGGAAGTGGGTGTTTATTTCGTTCTTACTTCCTACTGTTTGTGGAATTATAATATGTATGGCAACTACAGGTATTTGGAATTTAGTTAGTTTAGTTTTATAACAATATATCAAAGTTTATTTCCAATTGATTTTAATAAATAATAAAAAATTTCTTTAAGTTTTATACTTAAAGAAATTTTTTTATTTTACAATTTGCATTGAATCGCTTGCATTTAAACCTTCTAAATTATAATAACTACTTGGAACATTACCTACTATAACACCTTCTGCTAATAGTACTTGATTTACAATTTGGTCTTCTATGGTGTTATATGGCGTTAGTATAACTATATTACATATTACTTCTAAATATATTCTATGCAAAGTTTGATTAATTCCTGCATCCACAAACTCTGATTTTAAATTTGTGTCTAAATTGCCTGTTAGCTCCATTTTGATATTTACATTTGGACCTCTACCTGCAAATAAATTACTTCCAAAAAAGCTACCAAGTCTTATTGAAAATGTATTGTTTTCTTGCTTTTCCATTTGCTCTTGTATGGAAAGTGGAATTGCAGAAATTATTTTATTAATTGTAACAATATTTGTTTCTACCATTAGTACATTACCGTCTTTATCTTTTGTAATGTTTAACATGTCGTTATAACTATAGCCTTCCATTACTTTAGTACATTCATTGTTTGAAATTTTTGTTGCTATTGATTTTGCCATATTTTTGCATTGTTTTTCCATAATGGGATCTATTGCCTTTATAGAAAAATATGCAAAACTTATGGCAATTACTAAAACTGCTATTAATTTTAATCCTTTTAACCTTTTTTTGCTATGAAATTTAGCTAAATTTTTAGGCAGTCTTAAGCTATTTCTGGTGTATATTTTAGCATTCATGATATCTAGGAATAAATAACTGCCTTCCTATAGTTAAGTTGTTTACATCTTCTATTCCATTTACCCTAACAATAGCCTCTACTGTACTACCAAATTTTTTAGCAATATTCCATAAGGTATCTCCTGGTTTTACAAAATATATAACCATACTATATTTTCCACATTGTAACTTACGAGTTTCATCTTCTTGTATGTCGTCTATAATTGATATAGAAGCATCTTTTCCACTAATTGCTGTAAAGTTAAGATCTATTTTAATGTCTACAGTTTTATTAGGCATCACCACAAAGTCTTGAGTTGTTATTTCTATAATTGTATCTATATGGCTACTTTCATTAATTCCGTCAAAATCTAATGTATAACTAAATGGAATTGAGGTTTGCTTTGTTTCTACACCTATTTGACCAGTTGGTGAATATATATAATTTAATTGTATTTCTCCAGTATATGAAACTCTGCCATTTAGTGGATTTTGCTCTTGTATAACTGGAATTACTTCCACATCATAAATTTTGCCAGAGCCTATTTCTTGTACATCTTGATTTTCTCTTATGCTACATACTCCGCTTCGAGTTTCCCTTTTTTGCATTACCTTTACTTTTCTTTGGTTAAAGTTTAAAGCAATTGTTGGACTATATAAATCTTGTATCATTTGTAGTTCTCTATTTTCATACGCTTCACAACATGCCTCTATTTCTGCTTCTACATATATTGAATGTTCTTCTACATTGTTTGGTTTTACTATAAGATTTTTAATTTCATATTTTACATCACAAATATGTTCTTCACTTATATTTGGCAAATCTATAAAACCAACAATTGGTATGGTGGCTTCTTTTAAGTTAATTCTACTATCAGATGTTAAATAAATAATTTTCACTTGTAAATCAGCTTTAATTAGTATTTTGTTATAGCTAATTTTAGCATCTTTGTTTACTATTTTAATGTCTGTTTTCATAACCTCTACTAATTCATCGGCTTCATCAATTGATAAAGTATCTTTGGCATAAACTTTTGTACAACCAATTCCTACTAAAGAATTAATTTGAAAGTCCCTGTTTAAAAATTGAATGTCCTTTAAATTTGACACCTCCTTAACATACTCTACTGTTTCATTAGAAGATACTTTACTATCCACCTCTAACATTGCCTTAATGTGGATTTTTCTGCCGTTTAAAACTTTACAGTCTAGCATTTTTAATGACACATTAGTATTTAAGCTCATTCCGCATTTTAGCCTTTTCCACCTCAATTGTTTGTGTAAAGTCTAAATTGGTATTTAAGCTTCGTACTTCTCCCTCGTTTGAATCTGCCAAATACATAATATAGGCATTTACTGCACCATCAAGCCTTATTTTCCCATCCAAAATTTCTTTTTTATAAATACATACTATACCACTACTACTAATAACATTTAATATATCTGGCTTTATATCTGGAACAATGCAATCATCTTCTACCATAAATGTATCTGTTTTTTGGCTAATAATTTGATTTAACACTAAACTGTCTTTTGTTGTTTCTAGTGCCATATTCTTTAATACCTCCCTATTTATTTTTTCTAATTTATATATATTGACAAGGTCAAAAAAAAATTCCTAGTTTTTAGGAATTTTTTTGCTTATTTATATTTTAAGCCAAATTTTTTTGTTTTTTTGGTTCTATTACTGGTGGTGGAACCAAAGGACTATAACTTGTTCCGTCAAATACATCTACTTCAACGGTTCTCGTTAAGACGTCTGTATAACTATATGTTACATTTCTCTTCTCTTCCTCATATTTTATTACAAAAATATTTGGGTAAGCTTTTTCTATTGTAGCTTCTTTTTCAAAGGACTTGCATCTTCCAAGTGACCCTTTTACAATTATCTTTTGTCCGATCATTTCATTGATGTCTGTTTTTAAATTAGCAATATCGCTTGGACAAATCATAACATCACCTACTTCTTTAAGATGGGTAAATTATATCATCGCAAGTTAAAATTGTCAAAAAAAATATGTTTGTGTCGTTTTTGTGTTTTCTTACAGTCACAAGGGTTTTGTGTAATTTCTTTTTAAATGTTACAATTATATTACAATTATATTTCAAAAATGTAACATCGCTAAACTAATAACATTTTTTTCTTACCTTGACCACCTATACCGTTTACTCCTCTTCTTCCATCTCTTAATTCATCTTCTATATCTTGTATTGTAACAAACTTTTCTGCTTTTGTAGTCGCTACCTTTTCTGCTACAATAAGTGGATCCATAAAATCAATTAATATACGTGCAGGTGATGATGCAAAATTTGCACCAGCTACCATTATACCTTCATAGTAACTTTGGCATGCTCCTGCAAAAATAACCAAATCTTTTTTTAAAGACTGCTTTCTTGCTTGTTCTACAGCTTGTATGAAATATCTAGAATTTCTATAATTATACAAATTATTAAATCCGAGTTCCTTTTTTTATCATTCCGTCATGACCAGTTAATACCAATATATCAGGGTTATATCTTTGAAGCATAGTTGCTACTAAAAAAGGTTGCTTTCTTTCGGAAATATTTTTCACAATAGCATTTAATCCCATCTTTTTATAATATCTACGCGATTTTTCACTATATTTTCTATCTCCATCTATGTGCAAAATTCTTCCAGTATATATAACTATTTTTTCACGAAAAGGATAATTTTGCTTTAAAAGTTTTAACTGCTTTTCAATTCTTTTTGCTACTCTTTCCTCTAAACTTCTTACTTGATTTTCTACTTGTTTTGCATCCATTAGCTCTAAATCTTCTAATGGGCTATCTGCTTGTATCCTTATTGTAAGACCTTTTAAAATTGCAATATCACTTCCTGCAATGTTTTTTATAACTCGTTCGATCACAAATATTATATCTTTTCCATAAGATATTCTCCCTACTATATCACCTTTTTTTAGCTTTTTCATATCATACATCCTTCCTTATAGAAAAAATTTAGTATTTTGTGTAGTTATGATATTTTATGTCATTTTTTGTAAAAAAGTGATTATTGCTGTGATACATTTTTAATTTTTTTTATAATTAAGGTGATGTTTTTTCTTGCTTTATTTTTTTAACCATGTTAAAATATGTATGGCTTTTTTAAAGCTTAAATGAGTTTAATTATTTTGTTTACTATTCCTCTTCTTTATATTTTTGATATTAGAAAGGTTTTAAAGTCCAAAATATTAAATATCAGAATTATAAAGGAGGTATATTACTTATGGCAGACAAAACTTTAACATGTAAAGAATGTGGAGCTGAATTTGTTTTTACAGAGGGTGAACAACATTTTTATGCTGAAAAAGGTTTTACAAATGAACCACAAAGATGCCCAGCTTGTAGAAAAGCAAGAAAAGAACAAAGAAATAATAATAAATAATTATTGTTAAAAAACTCGCTATAATTTATTATATAGCGAGTTTTTATTATTTAATAAATTTTATACTATTCGAATTTTTTCTTTCTGGATGTGCAATACTTAATCATACTTAAAATTTTATAATAATTATTTTATATTGCTACGTTTATTATGATTTTGGTTAATTATTTTCTATATTGCCTTTTGTTTATTATTATGACTATATTTTAATTTAGTTGCCATTCCACCTCTTATGTGCCTTTCTGCTTTATTTTCATTTAATATTTCTCTTACCTCATGGGCTAATACTGGGTTTATCTTTAGTAGCCTTTCACTAACGTCTTTGTGTACTGATGTTACTTTCAAGAGCGGTATCTTTAATATCATTAAAATTTGTAATTACAGCAGGTGTAGAGCCTATTTCATTTAATAGTTTAAGCCTTACTTCCACATTGCTATCTGAATCTACTTCAATAACATCTATTATTGTTTTTAGCATTGCATTTGTTATTGTTTCGTTATTAAGTATGTCATCAACTGTTTTAATTGTTTTAGTAAGTTCTTTTTCTAATACATCTTTTTCTTTTATCTCTGATGTGATTAACTTTAGTTCTCTTTCTAATCTTGCAATATCTTCATTTAATGGATTTGTATATTGTTTTAATTCTTGGATATTTATTACTTCATTTTGGAACATTTCCATGTATTTTTGTTTTTTATTTGTTACTTTTTCTATTTCTTGTAAAAGGCTTTGTTCACTTCTTTCGCCCGTTTCTCTTAATTTTGTAATCTTTTCAAATTCCTTTTCGACTGCCTTCATAAAATTTTTCTTATTTTTTATAATACTTTTTAGATATACTTTTATTGCATTTAAAAGTTCTTCTTCATCAATTACTGTAGTATTTGGGCAATGATTCACTCCCATTGAATTTCTTCCACTACATACCCATCTTATATATTCTTTTCCATCATCTGTATATTTTCTTCTTATTCTTCTAAATGAATAACCACAATGTTTGCAATAAATAAGTGTGCTAAATACATATTCTGTTTTTTCTCTTTTGTTATTTAGTTTAAATTCATTTGATCTTTGAGCTAAAATATCTTGTGCTCTGTTAAACAGTTCATCTGATATAATTCGCATTTCTGGTCTTTCTACTGTTATCCATTCTTCTTCTGGTAAGTCTTTTCTTGTTCCTGTGATAAAGTCTGTTACTTCTGATTTTTTATTTATTACTCTACCAGTATAAATTGGATTTTTAAGCATTCTAACAATGGATGTCTGTACCCATTTTGATTTTGTTTTTTTAGTTCTTATGCCTCTATCATTTAAGTTCCAAGCGATTTTAGTAGTTCCGATTCCTTTGTATACATAGCTTTCAAATATTTCTTTTACAATCTTTGCTTCTTCTTCGTTTATTTGTAATACATATCTTTCATTTGGTATTTTATCATATCCGAAAACAATGTTAGGAACTCTACCTTTTTGAGCAGTAATATCTTTTCCAAATTTAACCCTTTTAGACATATTTGCACTTTCTTGTTGTGCCATTGCACCTAAAATAGTTAGTATAAATTCAGAGCCACCTTCCATTACTTCGCCATTATTTAAGAAATCTACTTGCACATTGTATGATTTTAACTCTCTTACACTTTGTAATAAATCTACTGTATTTCTTGCAAAACGACTAACATCTTTTACAACTACTTTGTCAAATTTTTTTGCTTTGGCGTCAATCATCATTTGTTGGAATTGCTTTCTGTGTTTTATTTGCTTTCCTGATATTCCTTCATCTGCATATAGCTTGTACAATTCATAACCATTCTTTTTTGTAAATTCATTAAAAAATTCTATTTGCTTTTCTAGAGAATCTATTTGTGCCTCTTTTTCAGTTGAAACTCTACAATATGCTGCAATTTTCATAACATCACTACTTTCTTTTATTTGCTTTTTCGGTTACTTTGTTTTCGTTCTGTTACATTTTAGCATAGTATTTTAATTTTATCAAGATATATGCACAAAAAAACTACTCTCTTTTGAGAATAGTTTTAATATCGTTA
>CANQGW010000039.1 GCA_947623555.1 uncultured Clostridia bacterium | reverse complement strand
GTACTTCCATCTGTATCGTACAGATACAAACCGTAACTATCTAACTGCAATAACTTCTTATTACTTGTATCCATTATTCTCAAGGAAGCACTTATAAATTGTATGTATTGTGATATTTTATTCCACGCCATTTGAATATCAGTTGCACTTTGTTGTAATTTTGTACTCCACTCATCATTTCCAACTTTTTTGTTTACTTCTGATGTGATACTACTAGCTGTTTGTGAAATCTTAGAATCTGTTTGTGTTTTTGTATAATAATTGTTTAATTTACTATTCATTGAGCTAGTTACTGTACTTGTTACAGAACTCGTTATACTATCTGCTTTTTGGTCTATAAGAGAGTTCATTTCTTTTGTAGTTGAATAATCTCCAAACTTATCTATTATTTCGTTTTGTGTAGCTACCATTTGTTGAATATTGGTCGAATTTAATTGTATGCTTACTAAATAATCATTTAAGGTATTTTGTAATCCTTCAATTCTCTCCACTGAAATTGTTCCTGTTGTTATAAAATCTGCATTTATTTGCCCATCCATAGTCATTGCAAGTTCAAACGGTCCTTCATATCCATTTGAACTAAATCCAATTCCACCTAAACCAAATCTCCATACATTTTTTGCTTTTTCTTTAGGTAATTTATCTAATATTAATATTTCATTTTCATCAATATACACATATCCTGTTTTATTTAACGAATTAATTAAATCAGTTTGTTGTTTAATTACTATATCTTGTCTTGTTAAACCTTCAGTAAGTTGATCAGCAACATTATTTATACTCTCTTTTATGCTATCAAATTTGCTTTTTACATCTCTTTTATAATTCCCAAACACCAACAATTCTATCTTGCTAGTTAAAATATTATGTTCATATTCTAAAACTTCCGTTATTAAATTTACTAATGGATGCTTTACATGAATAATATCTCCAATTTCCATATTTTGATTTATATTTGAAGTTACTTCATATGAAACATTTGGATATTTATTTTCTTCTAAGTACTTTTTTGCATTTTTTCTTAATTCTTCTATTAATTCAGCATTCTTTTCTTCTTCTGTTTCTTCTTCATTTTGTTCTAGCTCCGAATTAAATGTTATTGTTCTTGTATATGGTGTAGGATATTGGATATCGCTTTCTAAATATTTTTCTTCTAACATAAGTTCATTTGGCCCAACTGGATATACTTTAGTACAAACATTAGACCAATCTTCAAATATCTGTATTCCTTGCATATTTTTTCCATACGATATTATTTCTCCATTATCATTTCCGACTTTACTTAAAAAACTAATATCCCAATTGTCAGCATCAAATACACCATTCCATCTTTCTTCTATTACTTCCCACGCTTCTAATAGGTTTTTTCTTATGAAATAAGCCGTGCTTTCTGTCCCAACATTTGAAAATATTGAAAATGGACTCTTTTTGTCAGTTCTTTCATTTATATATGCAAGAGCATTTTGTCCATTTTGATTTGTTGGCCTTACATCAACTAAAAAATATTTTTTGGAGTCAAACATTACATGATTTGCAGTAAAACTAATTACATTGTTTGTAACTTTTGGGTTTTCAATTCTAAAGGCCTGTGGTTTAATTTTTGATTTTGTTTTAACTACGCAAAGTTTATCTTGTTCTATATATTCCTTATACTTTACACTTACCTCAACTTCTACATACCATCCGTTAAGCGATTTCTTTTTTACTTCTTTACATTTAATGGGTTTGATGACTATGTTTCCATTTGTACTGAAATCTTTATCGTTTTCATTAAAAATTTTTATCATAGCCATCTGTCCTTTCTTTTCATTTTTACTTTTGCATCTCCTGAATGTATAATTATCTTATTAATTCCTGGTATAAGTCTTGGAACTTTATAATCAATTTCTATTTGCCTATTTCTATTCAAACCATCATACTCTACAGTTTGTTTTTGAAAATCTATTTCTACATATGGCTCATTATTAAAGTTATATACAAATCTCACATCATTAATTGTAATATCTATTTTATTTGAAGTTCCCTTTTCTAGCCTAACAATTGGTTCACTATATACTGTACCTTCATTAAGAACTGTATCTTTTACTTCTATAAATTCATCTCTTTTTTTAATCCAAAATGGATCTCTTATAAAGTTGAAATCTGCTATCATAATACTTGAACTTCTTGTTGGTGTAACTTCAGAATAAAATCTAGCCGTTGTTATTTTACTTTCATATTCAAATATTCCTGCTCCGTCAAGCCATGCAAGTATTTTATTGTACTTTTTAGGATTTAACATTTGAACTTTTATAGGTCTTTCAATTGTTGTATATCCTTGTTCTTCAAAATAAGCTCCATCATAGCCTTCTATATCTGTTTGTAAATATCTTTGACTTGCTTTTCCTAAAAAATGTTTTTCTTCTTCGATTACTACTTCCATATCTTTGCTTGAAATTCCTTTAAATACAAACATTACATTACCTCCATAAGTCTATCATCTATAAAATTAATAAAGCCATCTTTATCAAGTTTTATTTTGCATGAATTTAAAGCTTTTAAGAATATCTTAAATAGTCTTTCATAATCAATAACATCTTGAAAGTTGTTTACAACAGGAGAAGTATTTGGTCTTACATTTCCTGAAACATTAACTTTTCCATTAATATTTTCGAGGTTTTTATTTACACCTTCTGCTAATTCTTCTGCTTGATTAATTAACTTTTGTTTTCCATTCTCCATTTCTTCTTCCATAGGTTGCATTGCATATCTCATAATTTGTCTTGTCTTCCTTGAAGGTGAGTGTATGTCGAATGCTTTCCTTAATCTACTTAAAATCCCATTTGCAATACTTGTTGCTTTTGCAAATAATGAAGGTTCTTTGTTTTGCATTTCTGTTAACATAGGTGACATTGCATTTTTCATAGCTGTACGAGTTTCTTTAGGCATATTGTTATAACTATCCATTATCGTATTAACCATGCCAGTTGCCTCATCACTAATTTTTCCTCCATATAATTCAGTATCTGCTTGCATTGCAAGCCAAGTTCCTAGTTGATTAATTTGACTATCATCCATATCTTTATACATTTGTTTCCATATTTTTTGCATTTCTTTTTCATGCCTATTTTCTGCATCTGCTTTGGCAGCGTTTTTATTATCTTGTGTTAATAACCAATTGTTTTCTATTCCTTCTAAAACTCCATTATGTCTAGTGTTTTCATCTTCAATTTTTTGATTATATTCTTGTAAAACAGAATAAAATCCATCTTCTTGTTTACTTCTTTCTAAATACCCATCTGAATACACTTGACATACCTCAGCAACCTCTCCATTCGCTGCATCAATTTTAGCTTGTTTTTGTTCCATTATTTTATTATATTCATTTTGATATGCTTCACTTTGTCTTTGTTCTTCTGTCGTATATCTTTGATTTAATAATGCAATTTCTTCTATTGTTCCTTCTTCAATTAATTTAATGGTTGCTTCTTTCTGTTGCAAAGCTGTATTTATCCATTCTTGTGATTGTGTTTTGTATTCTTCCAATGATCCTTGAAAATTTGTTGCATTAGTAGTTGCTTGTTGCGTAATAGCTGTTGCGATTTCGCTTTGTATTTGTATCTCTCTATCTTTTAATTCTCTTAATTTTGTAAAGTACTCATCTAATTGAGTTATTTCTTGTTGAGTATAACCTCTCCTTTCATCTGAAGCTGTTTTGCATATATTTGTAATTCCTTGTTGTATCTCATCCATGTTTTTTTTCAATTCTTGTTGTTCTTGTGCCGAAGCAAATAATTCTGAATTAAAACTATCTAAATGAGATTTCGCATTATCAATTCCACTTATGAAATTAGCAGCACTATTCCCTATTGTTTCAAAATCTTTTTTTACTTCTTCGTTAGCTTTATTGCTTGCAACTACAATTCCTGTAATTGCTGCACCTATTGCAATACAAGCTAATCCAATAGGACTTGTCATTCCTTGAATAACATTAAGTAATCCTGTCATTGCACTACCTGATTCATTTGCCTTTGTAATTAATAATCCTAACCCTTCTCTAAAACTTCCATAAGCAGATATTATACTTCCAATACCGCTTGTCATTTTGCCTAATGTACTAATAACCGGAGCCATTGCAGCTACTAATAAACCTAAATTAACAATTGTATCAACTTGTTTTTCATCTAATTTGCTAAAACTATCTGCCCATTTTTCTACTCGATTTATTACTTTTTCAATAGATGGCATTAATTTATTTCCAATTGTTATTCCCATATCTTTTATTTGGTTCAAAGCTACTATAATTTTACTTTTTAAATCTGAATATCTTTTACTTGCCTCATTTGACAATGCATTATTTTCTTTCCATGAATCATTTGCCATCGTAACTGCCTTGTTCATTAAATCATTAGAATTTGCAAGAGAAAGAATTGTATTGCTTAATCTTACTTCTTTTATTCCCATGTCGTCTAATATACCAATAGCTGACTTTCCATTTCTTTCTGTATCATTTAATCCGCCAATAAATTTACTTAAAGCTTTTACTGCATCTTCTTCAAATGCTTTTTTAAAATCATCTGCTGACATTCCGGCAACACTTGCAAACCCTTGCAAATCTTTTGAACCTGTCTCAACTGCAACTTGTATTTGTTTTAATAGTTTACTCATAGCAGTACCACCTGCTTCGGCTTCTATTCCAACACTAGACATTGCAGTTGCCAAAGCCATTATTTGAGCCTGTGATAATCCAGTTAATTCTCCTGTTGCTGCAAGCTTAGTTCCCATTTCTACTATATCTGCTTCTGTAGTGGCAAAATTATTGCCTAACGCTACTATTGTTGAACCAAGTCTTGAATAATCATCTGCACTCATTTTTGTTACATTAGCAAACTTTGCAAGAGCCGTTGCAGCCTCATCAGCTGACAAATTTGTAGAATTTCCTAAATCTATCATTACCCTTGTAAAGCTCATAATGTCTTCAGTTTTTATTCCTAATTGTCCTGCTGCTTCAGCTACTGCTGATATTTCTGTTGTACTTGCTGGGATTTCTTTAGCCATTTGCCTAATTTGTGTTTTCAATTCTTCTAATTGTTCATCTGTCGCATCTACTGTTTTTTCTACACCTACAAAGGCATCTTCAAAATCTATTGCACCTTTTGCAGAGGCAGTTAAGGCTGCTAAAGTTGCCGCAGAAAAAGCAGACAATTTCTTGCCTGCTCCTTCTATCTTTTTTCCGTTTTCTTGATAATCTTTTCCTACTTTTTTTATTGCTTCTGAATTTGTATTTATTTTATTTGTTACTTCATCTATTTGATTTTGATATCTTTGTAATGATGCTTCTGCTTGTGTAAGTGCCGCTTTTTTCCTTGTTATTGCAACTTCATCCTTATTTTCAGCATTTTCTAAACTCTCTAGTTGATCTCTTAATGTTCTTACTTTACTCTGTTGTATATCATATGCTTCATTTAAATATACTAATTTATCCTTTAATTTTTGAGTTGCAGTTGTTGATTTATCCCATTGTGCCTGTGTTAACTTAAAATTTTCATAATTTGTTTTTAATTCAGCATTTACTAATTTTAAAGATTTTACAAAATCTGTACTACCATCTTCTTTAAATACTAATCCTACTCTTTTTAAGTCATCTGACATATATTACACCTCTTTCGGATATTTTAAAAGCACCAGCTTTTAAAACTGATGCTTTTTTATTTTATGCTTGTTCTATTTTCGGAAGTATCTCATTTTTCTTTAACAATTCATACAAAAATAATCTTCCTTTTTGCGTCCATTTTGTAGACATTTTTATAAATTTACTTCCATCTTTATGTGTCAATTCTATTGTTTCACTATGTGTGTATCCATTATCATGATACTTACTGTATAGTAACCATTGTCCACTTTGTTTATATTGCACTCCTAATTCATGCAACTTTTCATTCATTTTTTCTCCAGACATCCCATAATCTTTATCTATTGCTGTTATCGTTACTAATCCTTTATTTTGTAATATTTTATCTGTATAATCTGCTTTAGGCTTTAGTTCCCCTATTAATTGAAATTGTTGTCTATTTTCTGTTTCAAATCTCTTTGTTGTATTTTCTAATCTTTTTAATTTATTTTGCATAACTTGCATTGCTTTTAATACAAGTTCATCTTCTGTCATGTTTTCTTCCCCTACTATGTATCCTCCTGTTTTTCTTATACTTGGTATTACTTCATGAGTTATCCACCTTTTGAACTCTTTTGCTTCTTTTTTTCTACTTGCTAATATTAGATTGTAAAGTCCATATTCATTAACTATATTTGTATTGCCCTGACGACCTATGTTTAACATAGTGCGTTCATCTTCATCTAATCTACTTATTGCTTGCGTTGTATTTTTTATATCTAGTATTTGGCATACATCTTTTGCTACAAAATAAGGCTCATTATTTATTTCTAATGCTCTTATTTCTCCAAATTCTTCATTTTTAAATATTTGTAAATCATTCATATTATTTTATCTCTCCTATTCTTATTCTTATTCTATCTATAATATTATCCCAAGTTATTCTACCATTTTTTGCTGCTCTATACGCTGTACTCATAAACCTATAAAGTCTTTTCTTTACATTTCTTCTTCCTTGTAAATAATCTTTTAATACTTCTGTATATTCTTCCATTATGCAACACCTCCAATAACTTTTTTATTTGCTCTCATTAACAATACAAGCTCTTGCATTTTCTCGCTCATTTCTTTTGTTAATGTGCCTTCCATCCAAGCTTTATCATATTCTTCTGGTAATTGTTTAAATTCTTCTTGCGTTATAGTTATAGGAAAATATAAATCATCTAAATTTATTTTGTTTATATCTCCATCTCTAAATGGTATAAATGTTCTACGTCTTGTTTCTACATCTCCATTTACATAAGTTATTATTTTTTCTATTGTATAAGTTTCAAATCTTTTTCCTATAAAATCTTCATCCTTTGTTATTTTGTATTCAATTTTTAAATTTTCCATAATAAAAAGACTCCTTTCAATTACAAATTTTAATTTTGCCACTTGAACAAAGTCTTTATCTGTGATATACTATTAATAGATAAGAACTTTGTTCTTTGGTTGAGATAATGTGAAAGTTTGGCGATGGACACATTATCTCTCTTTTCTTTTTAATAATTCTTCAACTTTTAAATTCAGAACACTTGCTATTTGTTTTAGTACTTCATATTTTGCCTTTTTGCATTTTTCATTCTCAATGAAGCTTATCTTTTCTCTTGTCATCCCTGCTTTTTCTGCAAGTTCTTTTTGAGTTAACTTATATCTTGCCCTTTCAATCCTTATTCTAGTAGTATCTACTTCATATGGTATCATAACTTTCATTTTTTTCACACCTCCTTTTACTATTAGTGAAATAATATCACTATATGATATTTTTGTCAACATTTTTCAAAAAAAATGTGAAAAAAATTTACAAAATGTAAAATTTGTGCTATTATTAATATAAAGAGGTGTAATTATGTCTATATTATCAGAAAGAATAAAAATATTAAGAGAGGAAATTCCTTTAACACAATTTCAGTTAGCTGAAAAACTTCAAATAACTACTTCCTCTATTTCTCAATATGAAAGTGGAGATAGAGTTCCTAGTGATGAAGTAAAAATAAAACTTGCTAATTTTTTTGATGTTTCACTTGATTTTTTAATGGGATTATCAGATATTCGTAATCCTTATGTTTTTTTTACATTATCTGAATATTTTAAAAGCTTAACTGAAGAAGAAATTAATGAAGTTATAAAATATATTATGTTCATTAAGAAATTTAGAAATAAATAAAAATACACTTACTTGTGCAAGTGTATTTTTATTTTCTAATATATACTATTAAATAGTCCTGTATATCCTTCCATTGCTTTATCGTATGTATCGAATAATTTTTGATATTCGTCAAACAAAATATATGGCTTAGATTCTTCTTCATTTTTGGTAAATTCTGGTATGTTATATGTTGTCTTTACAAGTAAGGCATTCTCCTTTCCATTATTTTCTATAAATGCTAATGTAACAAATTTAGAATATGATTTTAATTCATTGTTATTTATTTTATTTTTTACTATTTCTATCATTCTTGATAATTCGTCTGAATAATTATTATTCCAATTATCTAATTCCAATATTAGAGTGTTATTTCCAGCAGAAGCATATATAGTTGCATCTTCATATATATTTTGAATTTGAATTGCTAAATCTCCTACTTCTCCTTTTATCATATTAAAAGCCATCATCATTATTATAGTAAATCCAATTACAATAATTATTCCTAATAATATCAACCAAAACCACCATTTTTTTATAATTTCTTTCATTCTAATCCCCTCCTGCCAATATTTTAAATTATTTGTCAAAATTTTGCAATAGGAGATTTAAAATTAAATATCATTGTCCTTTTTTAAGTAAAAATTAAGGATGCCATTGCTGACACCCTTTTGTTCAAGAAAGTTTAGGTAGGTTGACCTTCCTACATCTCCTAACTATGGGTGGCGGCTGCCTGTTCCGCCCTCAGAAACTTTCTCTATATTATTATATGTATTTCTTTTAAGTTAAATACATTATAACATATATTTTCAAAATTATCAAGTAGTTTTATTCATATTTTTTAGCATAGCCATTTTTTAAATATATATTCTTTTTTTTCTCTGTCATTGTAAATAAAGTCTTAGCAAACATTGTGCCTTTATTACTTATTCTTACAGCTACTAAAACAAATTCATTGTTTATTTTATATTCTTTTATGTATTCTATTGAACCTTGATTTGGATTTTTTGCTACATATGTTGGATTATTAACAATATTTGATATATCTTTCCCATATTTTTCATAATCTTCTTCATGTTGTCTTTTCATATGTGCTATATTGGTATCCCCTAAAATTATTGGTAATTCTTCTTTATAATCTAAATTTAATAATTGTATAACTTTTTTGTTTACTTTCCCTATTTGTTTATTCATCTCTATTTTCCTTTCTTGAACATCTATATTTTATATCTTTTTATTATTTTTTGCAACATTTTTAACAAA
>CANQGW010000038.1 GCA_947623555.1 uncultured Clostridia bacterium | reverse complement strand
ATTTTCTTTAAGTATATACCTTAAAGAAAATTTTTTATTATTTTTTCTTATTTTATACACTTATTTTTCTTTCTCTTTTTTTCTTACAATTTTCTTCTTATTTTTCTTTACAAAAAGCACATATTAATATAAAATATGCTTATAAATATTAATTAAAAGGAACAATTATGTATCAATTTATTTCAAAATGTGAACAAGACACAATTGAATTTGCCTCTAAAATAGCAAAAAAACTAGAAAAAAAGGATATTGTTGTTTTATCTGGTGAATTAGGTAGTGGTAAAACAAAATTTGTACAAGGTATTTTAAAATATTTTGGACTAGAAAATGAAATTTCTAGCCCTACTTTTACAATTGTTAATGAATATACCGCTTCTTGCTTTCCTATATACCATTTTGATGTATATAGGTTATCAGATATAGACGAGTTTTATGCAATGGGCGGAGAAGAATATTTTGAAAATGGAATATGCTTGATTGAATGGGGCGAAATGTTAGAAGATATTTTGCCACCTGATTATATAAAAATTACCTTTAAAAAAGATGCTGATAATGATGATTATAGAAAAATTGAAATTGAAACTTTTGGGAACAAAATATTAAATATATTTTAAAATGGTTTATGGGTAAAGCCTTTTTAAAAACCTAAAATTTGAATTAAGGAATTTTAAATGATGAAAATTTTGGCAATTGATACTTCTTCTTCAAATGCTTCTGTTGCTATTTTAGAAGATCAAAATGTTTTAATTGAATTAAATAATGAAGATGAAAAAACTCATTCTCAAAAATTAATGCCTATGATAGATGAGGCTTTTAAAAATATAGGTTTATGTTTAGATGATATTAATTTAATTTCATGTGGAGTTGGTCCTGGTTCTTTTACAGGTGTTAGAATTGGCATTGCAACTGCAAAAGCTTTTGTGGATAGTAAAAATATATATGCTAATGGTGTAACTTCACTAGAAAGCTTGGCTTATAATTTAAATACTGAAGGATATATTTGTTCATTAATAGATGCAGGGCATGAAAATGTATATGCTGGCTTTTTTCATGTTGTTAAAGATAATGATTTTTTTAAAACTGTAAAAAGTGATTTGGCATTTTTAAATTTAAAAGATTTATCTAGCTTTTTAGAAAAGAATTTATCAGGTAATAAACATACTATTTATTTTGTTGGTAATGCTATTTTTACATATAAAGAATTTCTTCAAAATTTGCCTTTTGAAAAAAACTTTGCTGTGCCAAAGCAATGCATTGTTTCTAGTATAAGTACTGCTAAAATTGGTTATACTAAATACAAAAATGGAGATTATGGAAATTCTAATGTTTTATCACCTATTTATCTTCGAAAATCACAAGCAGAACTTGCTCTAGAACAAAGTAATAAAATATAATTTTTAAAGGAAATAACAAATGGACATAAAAATTACAAAAATGCAGATAGAAGATTTAGAAATAATTAAAGACTGCTTATTAGAAGATTTTGATGACTTTTGGTCTTACTCTGTATTAAAACAAGAATTAGAAAATAAACAAAACTTAAATTCTAATTATTTTGTTGCTAAAAATAGCAAAAATGAAATTGTTGGCTTTACTGGAATTTTAACCATTATTGATGAAATAAATATTATGAATATTGTGGTTAGAAAAAATTGTAGAACTTTAGGAATTGGCTCATATATGTTACAATATATTATTAACTTTGCTAGTGAGCATAATTATAAAAGTATTACACTAGAAGTAAATGAAAATAACTTACCTGCAATTAATTTATATAAAAAATATAACTTTAAGCAAGTTGGACTTCGCACAAAATATTATAACAATACAGATAATGCTATTTTAATGACTTTAAATATATAATGGTATACAAAAACAAAGGAGGAAATAAAATGAAAAAAACAAATGAACTTAATTACAAAGATTTAAAAATGGTATGCCCTCATAATCAATTTGAATTTGAATCTACTGCAGAGCTTGACCCTATTGATACTGGCATTGGTCAAGATAGAGGTATTAAAGCTTTAGAGTTTGGTCTTAATGTAGATGTACGTGGTTACAATTTATACATAGAAGGTCCTAGTGGTGTAGGAAAAACCATGTATACTAAAAATTATTTATACTCTATATCTAAAAAGAAAAAAACTCCACAAGACTGGTGCTATATATATAATTTTGAAAATCCAAATGAACCAATTGCTGTTTCATTTCCTAGTGGTGGCGGTAAAGAGTTTCAGGAAGTTATGGATCATTTTATTAATGATGTAAAGGTAGATATAAAATCTACTTTTAATAACGAAGAATTTGAAAAGGAAAGATCTTTGATTAAGCAAGAATTTGAAGAAAAACGAAATGTGTTAATGGAAAAATTAAACGAAAAGTCATCTACTTATGGTTTTCAAGTAAAAGCTTCTCAAACTGGTATTTATATGATGCCTGTTATGAACGGAAAGGCTATGCCAGAAGAAGAGTTTAATAAATTAGACGAAAACGTTAAAAAGGAATTTGAAGATAAGTCTGCCATTGTGCAACAACATATTATGGAGGCTATTGGTGAAATAAAGGCAATTGAAAGAGAATCTGCAAAGAAAATTGAGGAATGGCAGTCTAATGTTGCTCTTTTAACTGTTAATACTCATATTAACTATATTAAATCTAAATATAAAAGAAATAAAAAAGTAAATCACTTTTTAGATAGTATTAAAAAAGATATTTTAAAAAATATTACACATTTTATTGCAGATGACAAAGCAGATAATAAACAACAACCAAATATCCAAACAAAGCCAGAAATTACTAGCCCTTGGCTTAATTACCGTGTTAATTTATTTGTGGACAATAGTAATTTAGAAGGTGCTCCTGTTATTATGGATTCTAACTATTCTTATCACAATATATTTGGAAAATTAGAATATGAAAATTACTTTGGAGCATTAAAAACTGATTTTACAATGTTAAAACCCGGATTACTTCATAAGGCAAATGGTGGATATATTATTTTTCAAGCTAGTGATTTATTAGCAAATGGTTTATGTTATGATGCATTGAAAAAGGCTTTAAGAACAAAGGAACTCGGAATTGAAAATGCAGCAGATCCTCGCTCTTCTATGGTAATGGTTTCTTTGAAGCCTGAACCTATTCCTTTAGATTTAAAAGTAATTATTATTGGTGAAGAAAATATTTATCAAACATTGCTTGCTATGGATAGTGATTTTAGAAAGCTTTTTAAAATTAAAGTAGAATTTGAAGATGACGCTCCTTTAAACATGGAGAATATGAACAAGCTAGCAAGATTTATTGCAGGTTATTGTATGCAAGAAGACCTTCCACCTCTTACTAAAGAAGCGGTATCTAAAATTATTGAATATGCTTCTAAAGTTGCTAATAGTCAAATTAAACTTTCTACACGTTTTAATGAGTTATCACAAGTTATTGGCGAAGCGGCTACTTGGGCTAGAATGGGTCATTCAAAAATTGTAACTGCAGAATATGTAACAAAGGCTTTGGCTGAAAGGTTAGAAAGAGTTAAAAAATATGATTCACGCTATATAGAAATGATTCGTGATAATACTTTATTAATAGATACTTCAGGATTTGTAACTGGTCAAATTAATGGTCTTACTATTATGAGTATTGGAGATTTTTGTTTTGGTAAACCTGTTAAAATTACAGCAAATACTTATACTGGAAAGAATGGAATTATTAATATTGAACGTGAAGTAGAACTTTCTGGTTCTTCACATTCAAAGGGTGTGCTAATTTTAAGTGGATATTTGGGCGAAATGTTTGCACAAGATATACCTCTTTCACTTACTGCTAGTGTTTGCTTTGAACAGTTATATAATGGAGTAGATGGTGATAGTGCATCTAGTACAGAGTTATATGCTATTCTTTCTAGTTTAGCAAATATTCCTATTAATCAGTCTTTAGCAGTAACTGGCTCTGTTAACCAAAAAGGTGAAATTCAACCTATTGGCGGGGTTAATGATAAAATTGAGGGATTTTTCCAAATTTGTAAAATGCGTGGATTAAATGGTAAGCATGGTGTAATTATTCCAAAGCAAAATGTTAATAATTTAAATCTTTCTGATGAAGTAATTGAAGCTGTTAAAAAAGGTGATTTTCACATTTATGCAATTTCTACTATTGAAGAAGGAATTGAGCTATTAACAGGTGTGCCTGCTGGTAAGAAGGATGCATCTGGACATTTCCCTGCTGGAAGCATAAATTATTTGGTTTATGAGAAATTAAAGAAATATGCTGAAATTAGCAAAAATAATCATTAAATATAAAAAAATACTTTATGTGTATAAAAGCTAAAAGAACTAGTAATATATTAGTTTTCTAGGCGAGTTAAGGTGGGGACCGACAAGTTTATAAACCGTTAGGGCTTGCAATGGCGTGTTTAAATTATATAGAGGCAAGCCGTTACGGTTTATACGTAGTTGGGGCGAGCAAGAAAACTAATATATTACCTAGTTCTTTTTAATTAAACAAAAATTTTTAATAAAAAAATATAAATTAGTTAAAAACTAATTTATATTTTTTTAATTTTTTAATTATTTATTCTGCCTTTTTGTCTTCTTCAGCTGATTTTTCTTTAACTTCTTCAACTGGTTCTTCTTTAACAGTATCTACTGTTTCTTCAACAGCTACATTTTCTGTTTCAACAGCAGGTGCTTCTTCTGGAGCAGCTTCTACTGGTGCTTCCCCTTTTACTTCTTCTTTTACTGTATCTGCTGGTTTTTCTTCTTTAACATCTTCCTTAACTTCTGCCTCTACTTTTTCTTCAGTAGCTACTACTTCCTCTTTAACCTCTTCAGCAACTGGTGTTTCTGCTACTGGTTCTTCTACTGGAGTATCTACTACTTCTGCTTGCTCTACAACTTCTTCTTGTACTGGAGCTTCTTCTACTAATTCTTCTTTTATTGTTATTTCTTTATTTTCAATTCTTGCTCCTACGTTTTCTCTAGTTTTAGCAGCTTTTCCTATTCTTTCTCTTAAATAGTATAGTTTTGCTCTTCTAACTTTACCAACTCTTACTAGCTCTACTTTTTCTACTAATGGTGAATGTACTAAAAATGTTTTTTCAACACCTACACCATAAGAAACTTTTCTTACTGTAAAGCTTTCATTTATTCCTCCGTTTTGTTTTTTAATAATAATTCCTTCAAATACTTGAATTCTTTCTCTATTACCTTCTTTAATTCTTTGGTGTACTCTAACGGTATTACCAACTCTTAATTCAGGTACCTTGTTTTTTAATTGTTCATGTTCAATTGATTTTACGATATCCATGACTTGAATATCCTCCTTTCTTTTATTTAATTATTTTAATAAATCTGGTCTTTTTTTCTTTGTAATTTCTATAGAAGTTTTTTCTCTCCATTTTCTAATATTTTCATGGTGTCCAGATAGTAACACCTCTGGAACCTTTTTACTTTTAAACACTTCTGGTCTTGTATATTGTGGATATTCTAAAAGATTTTTTGTAAAAGATTCTTCTTTAGTGGAATCTTCTTTTAATACACCTTTTACATATCTACTTACTGAATCTATTAACACCATTGCAGGAAGCTCCCCACCTGTTAATACATAATCTCCAATAGATATTTCTTCATCTACAATTTCATCCAAAACCCTTTGATCAATTCCCTCATAATGCCCACATAATAAAATAATGTGATTTTCTTTAGAAAGCTCTACTACCTTTTTTTGGTTTAATACTTTTCCTTGAGGAGATAAGTAAATAACTTTTGCATTTTCTTTATTTTCAATAGAGTTATATGCATCATATACTATATCTGGCATCATTATCATGCCTGCTCCTCCACCATAAGGGGTATCATCTACTTTTTTGTGTTTATCTTTAGAAAAATCTCTTATATTAATTAAATTTACTTGTAATAACTCCTTTTGAATTGCCCTTCCAATAATACTTTGTTTTAATGGTTCAAACATTTCTGGAAAAAGAGTTAATATATCAAACCTCATCAGTTTTTCCTTTCCAAAATACTCTTTTTAGAGATTTTACTCTAATCCTTTTAGTAAATGGACTATAATTTTTTCTTGCTCTATATCAACTTTTTTTATTACTTCCTCAATTGCTGGAAGTAAAATTTGTTTTCCATTAGCATTTTTTACAACATAAATGTCATTTGCTCCTGAATTATAAATATCTTCCACTGTTCCAAGTAATATTCCTTCATCACTATAAACCAACAAACCAATTAAGTCTGCTATAAAGTAGGTATTTTCAGGAAGCTTTTCAGCATCTTTTCTTGCTATTTTTAAATAACAACCTCTATACTTTTCCGCTTCTTCTATTGTATCAATTCCTTTAATTTTAAGTAAAACTTGATTTTTACTATATTTTACCTCTTCAATTTCTACTTTATTTAAACTTCCATCCTTTTCTAAAAGTATGTTTTTTAACTTTTTAAATTTAGAAATATCATCTGTAAAAGAATTGACCTTTACCATTCCTTTAATTCCAAAATGATTTACAATTTGACCTATTTCAAAATATTCTTGCTTCATGTATTTTCCTCTAATCCATAAATTCAATGACTATTCTTTTATGTTCTTTAGCTGCTAAAGATTTCATAACTGTACGAATTGCTTTTGCAACCCTACCTTGTTTTCCAATTACTCTACCCATATCAGCTTCTGCAACTGTTACTTCAAGTGTAATTGTTTTTTCATCTTCTTTGGAGTTAATTGAAACTTGATCTTTATTATCTACTAAATTCAAAATAATTGTTTCTAAAATTTCTTTCATAACTCTTTACTCCTCTAGTAAATTATTTTTTTGATGCTCTTTCTACTAAACTCTTTACAGAATCTGTTGCTTTTGCACCATTTTTTACCCATGTAGCATATTTTTCGCTATCTAGTACAATTGTAGAAGGTTCTGTCATTGGATCATAAGAACCAATTTTTTCAATTATTTTTCCATCTCTTGGGCTTTTTGAATCTGCAACCACAATATGATAAAATGGAGCTTTTTTAGCACCTTGTCTTTGTAATCTGATTTTTACCATTTCTATTTTCACCCCCTAATGCTTTTATATATATAAAATTAAAAAATTAAAAACTATTTAAACTTTAAAATCTTTTGGATTAAAATTGTTCATAAGCTTTTTCATTCCGCCTTTATTATTTTGCATTTGCTTCATCATTTTTTGTGTCATTTCAAAAGACTTCATAAATTTATTAATTTCTTGGACTGTTGTACCACTACCTTTGGCAATACGAACCCTCCTATTACCATTTAAAATACGTGGATTTTTTCTTTCTTCTTTTGTCATTGAACAAATCATTGCTTCTATTCTAACAAATTCTTTGTCATCTATTTTAACATCTTTTAACTGGTTCATTCCTGGTATCATTTTTAATAAAGAAGAAAAAGAACCCATTTTTTTCATTTGCCTTAATTGAAGTAAATAATCATCTAAATCTAGCTCTTTCTTTTTTAATTGTTTTTCTAGTTTTTCTGCCTCTTCTATATTAAAACTTTCTTCTGCCTTTTCAATAATAGAAAGTACATCACCCATTCCTAAAATTCTTTGTGCCATTCTGTCTGGATGAAACACTTCTATATCATTTAGCTTTTCACCAACTGCTGCAAATTTAATTGGTCTTCCTGTTACTTTCTTTACTGATAACGCAGCTCCACCACGGGTATCACCATCTAATTTAGTAAGTACTACTCCATCAATTCCAAGGTCTTCGTTAAATGTTTTTGCTACATTTACTGCATCTTGACCTGTCATACTGTCTACAACTAATAAAATTTCATGTGGCTTAACATTTGCTTTTACATTTTTAAGTTCTTGCATTAACTCTTCATCTATTTGAAGTCGTCCTGCTGTATCTAGTATAACAACATCATTTAAATTACTTAAAGCTACTGACATAGCTTGTTTTGAAATATGCACAACATCTTTTGAGTTTTCATTACTAAAAACAGGAATGTTAAGTTGTGAGCCTATTACTTGTAATTGCTTGATAGCTGCTGGCCTATATACGTCACATGCAACAAGCAAAGGTTTTTTACCTTGTTTGCGAAGTATATTAGCAAGTTTTCCTGCAGTTGTAGTTTTACCAGATCCTTGCAAACCTACTAACATAATTATTGTTGGAGGATTTGGAGTAAAACTTATTTTACTCTCCGTGCCACCTAAAAGTTCTACTAATTCATCTTTTACAATTTTAATAATTTGTTGACCAGGGGTTAATGACTTTAGTACATCCTGACCTAATGCCTTTTCTTGTACATCATTAATGAATTCTTTTACAATTAAGTAGTTAACATCAGCTTCTAATAGTGCAAGTTTTACTTCTCGAAGCATTTCTTTTAGGTCTGAATCTGTAATTCTTGCTTTTCCTCTTAATTTTCTTGTAATATCTTGAAGCTTTGAGCTTAATCCTTCAAAAGCCATTTTTCCTCCTTTGGACAGTCCATCTTTTATTTGGGCAAGTCAAACTTAACTTATATTTTGCGTATTTACTTTAAGCCAAGCAGTTTAGTTCTTCGCATACGTGTTCTATTATTTTTGTGATTTTTTTATCAGAAGACATATCTTCTATTTTGCTTAATTCTTGTAGAATTTGTTCTAGTGTCTTTTCTTGCTTCATTGTTTTCTCCATAAATGCTAGCTTTCCTTCTAAATCGAAAAGTTTATTCTCTCCCTTCTTGATAATATCCCTTACTGCCTGTCTTGTAATATTATTATTTTCGGCAATTTCAGAAAGTGATAGGTCATTGTTATAATAGTCATTTATAACTTCATATTGTTTTTTAGTTAGCATGTTTCCATATATTTGGCATAGTATACTAACTTTGACGTTTTTGTCCATTTAAGCCTCACTCTCCTTCTTCTCATATGTAGCACTTTGCAAATAAGCATAAAAATATTAGCATTATTTGTAATGCTAATATACTTTACACTATTTTTTTGCATTTGTCAAGTCTTTTTCTGTAATTTGTTGTATTAGTATGTGTCAAGTAAATGTAGGCAATTTTTTTATCTTTTTTTCTAATCCTTCAATGTCAATTGCTTCAACACTTT
>CANQGW010000037.1 GCA_947623555.1 uncultured Clostridia bacterium | reverse complement strand
AAAGGAATGGCACATATTCATTCTAGTTTTAATAACACAATTGTTACAATTACAGATGTTCAAGGAAATACAATTTCTTGGGCAAGCGCTGGAGAACTTGGATTTAAAGGTTCAAGAAAAAGTACACCATTTGCAGCAGGCGAAGCAGCAGAAACTGCAGCAAAAGCAGCAATGGAACATGGTTTAAAAACAGTAGAAGTATTTGTAAGAGGACCAGGTTCTGGTCGTGAAGCAGCAATTAGGTCTTTACAATCAGCAGGATTAGAAATTAGCAGTATTAAAGATGTTACTCCAATTCCACATAATGGTTGTAGACCACCAAAAAGACGTAGAGTATAAAATTAAAATAAAGGGTAATGTCCCTTAAATTGAAAGAAAGGTGAAAATAAAAAATGGCAAGATATAAAGATGAACAATGCCGTGTTTGTCGTAGAGAAGGACAAAAATTGTTCTTAAAAGGTTCAAGATGCTATACAGACAAATGCAGTATTGCTAGAAGAAATTATGCACCAGGACAAAATGGTCAAAAAAGAAAGAAACTTTCTGAATATGGAACACAGCTTCGAGAAAAACAAAAAACAAAATCTTTTTATGGTGTAGGTGAAAAACAATTTAGAAAATATTTTGAAATGGCATCAGCTAACCGTGGTAAAACAGGTGAAGTATTACTACAAATATTAGAAACAAGGCTTGATAATGTTGTATATCGTTTAGGATACGGTTCTTCAAGAGCACAAGCAAGAATGTTAATTACACATGGAGCATTTGAAGTAAACGGTAAAAAAGTAGACATTCCATCTTACCTAGTAAAAGCAGGGGATGTAATTGGCGTAAGAGAAATTAGAAAAGACAATGGAGTTATAAAATTAAATGTAGAAGAAAATTCAGCAAGACCAGTACCAGAATGGTTACAAAAAGATGCTCAAAACTTAAATGGTAAGGTTGTAAGATTACCAGCAAGAGAAGATGTTGATATCCCAGTTGAAGAACATTTAATAGTAGAGCTTTACTCTAAATAATAATTAAAATTTAGAATGTAGAACTATAAAAAAGGACTTCTAAATAAGAATAAAAGATGAAGTAAGGTAAAAGCTAACCTTTAACTTCTAAAAATTAGGAGGTAAAAAATGATAGAATTCGAAAAGCCAGATATTAAATGCCTAGAAATGGACGAAGATAAAAATTATGCAAAATTTGTATGTGAACCATTAGAAAGAGGATATGGAATAACAATAGGAAACTCTTTAAGAAGAATACTACTATCTTCATTACCAGGAAGTGCAATAACAAGTGTAAAAATTGATGGAGTATTACATGAATTTTCTACAATTCCAAATGTAGTAGAAGATGTTCCAGAAATTATTATTAACTTAAAAAGCGTTAGTTTAAAACAAGACGATAATGAAGAAAAAGTATTAAGAGTTGACTTTAAAGGTCCAGGCGAATTAAAAGCAGGAGATATTATTACAGATGGAACAATAGAAGTGTTAAATCCAGACTTACATATTGCAACAGTTGCAGAAGGTGGACATTTAGTAATGGAACTAACTGCAAACAAAGGTAGAGGATATAACAATGCAGAAAAAAATAAAAAACCAGATCAAGCATTAGGCGTACTTCCAATTGACTCTATTTATACACCAGTAAAAAAAGTAAACTATTCAGTTGAAAATACTAGGGTTGGTCAAATGGTAGACTACGATAAATTAACAATTGAGGTTTGGACAACTGGTTCTTTAAAACCAGATGAAGCACTTAGTTTAGCTGCAAAAGTTATGACAGGACATTTAGAATTATTTATAGACCTATCAGAAGCTACAAAAAATACTCAAGTAATGATAGAAAAAGAAGAATCAAAGAAAGAAAAAGTTCTTGAAATGTCTATAGAAGATTTAGAACTATCTGTAAGATCATTTAACTGCTTAAAGAGAGCTGGCATTTCTACAGTAGAAGACTTAACAAATAGAACAGAAGCTGACATGATGAAAGTTAGAAATCTTGGCAAAAAATCGTTAGATGAAGTAGTTAACAAATTACATTCATTAGGTTTAGATTTTGCTAAAGAAGAAGAATAAATAGGCTAGAAGGAGGGAAAAAAATTGGCTACAAATAGAAAATTAGGTAGAACAACAGATATTAGATTAGCAATGCTTAAAACACTAACAACAGATTTAATATTACATGAGAAAATAGAAACAACAGAGGCTAGAGCTAAAGAGGTAAAAGCAATTGCTGATAGCTTAATTTCATTAGCTGTTAAAGAAAAAGATAACTTTGAAACAGTAGAAGTAAAAGTTTCTAAAGCAAAATTAGATAGCAAAGGAAATAAAGTTACAGAACTTGCTAAAAGCAAAAATGGTAAAGAATATTTAAAAGTAGTGAAAGAAGAAACTACTGAAAAAAGACAAAAAGATATGCCATCTAGATTAAATGCTAGAAGAAAAATGATGAAAATGGTTAATAAAGTAAAAGATAGCAAAGGAAATAACATAGATTTAACTGCAAAATTATTTAATGAAATTGCTCCAAAATATGAGGGAAGAGTTGGAGGATATACTACTATTCTTAAAACTGGACCAAGAAGAGGAGACAATGCAGAAATAGTTATTTTAAAACTAGTTTAAAATTTGTTTTTAAAATATGTGGTTTATTAAATATAAGCAAATGTAGGAGAGTGTAAAAATGGAAATAGTAAAATACATTATATTAGGTTTATATTTTATAGTGTGTGTTAGTTTAATTATACTAGCAACCATACAAAATAAAGAAAAAGCAGGGGCTTCAGGAACAATTACAGGTTCTACAACAAATAATTTTTATGAGCAAAATAAGGGAAGAACCAAAGAAGGCAAGCTAAAAAGATGGACCATTATTTTAGGAATTGCATTTGTTTTATTAGCAGTTGTTTCAGGAATTTTATATCTAGTATAATAAAAAAAGTGGCAGAAAATTTGTTTTTCTGTCATTTTTTTGCATATTTATTGATTAAAATAATATAATATTTTTTCCGTTCCATCCCTGCTTCGCAACAGTCTGTAACAAAATTTTGCTAGCGATAGCTTCAATTTTTAACAGACTGTAGCTCGTTGGTCCCCGCAGCCTCACTACAAAAATATTATATTATTTTAATCAAGTTTATTTAAAATGTGGAAGACAGAAAAATAAATTTTCGAAAAAAGGAGAAATATGAAAAAAGAACTTACTGGAATTTTTAGAGGAAACGAAAAAGGCTTTGGATTTGTAAAAATAGAAAACCAAGAAAATGAAATATATATTTCCAGAGGAAACACTAATCAAGCAATTGACGGAGATGAAGTATTAGTTAAAATAATACAAGAATCCGGAATAAGAGAGCACCAAGAAGGAAAAATTATAAAAGTGCTAAAACATGAAAAAGATAAAATAGTAGGAGTTTTTCAAAAAAGTAAAAACTTCGGATTTGTTGTGCCTGACAATAAAAACATAAACACAGACATATATATTTCAAAAAAGAACTCTAAAAAAGCAAAAAATAAACAAAAAGTAGTAGTGCAAATAACTAAATATCCACAAGGTAATAAAAGCGCAGAAGGAAAAATAATAGAAATACTAGGAAATATAAACGAAGCAGGAGTAGACATGCTTTCATTAGTAAAAGAATATGACCTTCCTTATGAATTTCCACAGCCAGTAATAGAAGAAGCAAAACAAACAAAACAAGAAATTGCAAAAAAAGACATACCAAACAGATTAGATTTAAGAAAAAAAGAAATATTTACAATAGATGGAGAAGATGCAAAAGATTTAGACGACGCAGTAGCAGTACAAAAATTAAAAAACGGAAATTATCTGTTAAATGTTTCAATTGCAGATGTTAGCTATTATGTAACAGAAGGATCCAAACTAAACAAAGAGGCAATATTAAGAGGCACCAGCATTTATATGCTAGACAGAGTAATACCAATGCTTCCAAAAGAACTATCAAATGGTATATGTAGTTTAAACCAAAAAGAAGATAGATTTGCAATAACAGTTTTAATGGAAATTGATAATACTGGCAAAGTAGTTTCATCAGACATACAAAAAAGTATTATTAATGTAACTAGAAGAATGAGCTACAAAGAAGTACAAGCCATATTAAACGAAATTAATAAAAATAAAGAAGAACTATATACTAAAAAAGAAAAACAAAAATTATTTGAAGAATGTAAACCATATTTTTCACACTTTAAAAATATGGAAGAATTAGCAAATATTTTAAAGCAAAGAAGGAATGTATCAGGAAGCCTAAATTTAGACATTCCAGAAAGTAAAATTATATTAGACGAAAATGGAATAGCAGTAGATGTAAAAAAATATGATATGTATTTTTCAAATGAAATAATAGAGCAATTTATGCTAACAGCAAACGAAGTAGTAGCAGAAAAATTTTATTGGTTAGAAGCACCTTTTATATATCGTGTACATGAGGTACCAGATATAGATAAAATAAAAGAGCTAAATCAATTTTTATGGAATTTAGGTTATAAAATTAAAATAACCCAAGAAACAGTGCACCCAAAAGCATTTGCAGAAGTATTAGAAAATGTTAAAGGAAAACCAGAAGAACGTGTTGTTTCTAATTTAATTTTGCGTACATTAAAAATAGCACGATATGAAGAAGAAAACAAAGGCCACTTTGGAATAGCAAGCAAATACTATTGTCACTTTACATCACCAATTAGAAGGTATCCAGATCTTTTCATACATCGTATTATTTCAAAATACTTACAAACAAATTATAATGTAAGCAAAGAAGAAATAGAAAAATATAAAGGACAAGCAATAAATTATGCTAAAAGCTCTTCAGAATGTGAAAAAATAGCACAAAAAGTTGAAAGAGATGCAGAAGATATTAAAAAAGCCGAATTTATGCAAAATAAAATTGGCAAAGAATATGACGGTATTGTATCTAGTATAACATCTTTTGGTATTTTTGTAGAATTAGAAAATACGATAGAAGGGCTAATTCGTTTTGAAGATTTAGGTAATGAATACTTTATATATGATGAGCAAAGAAAAATGCTAACAGGGGAAAAATCTAAAAAAACATATAAAATAGGGGATAAAATAAAAATAAAAGTAAAATATGCAGATAAGCTTTCTAGAAGAATAGATTTTGAAAAAGTATAATGATAAATTAAAGAGTATTATATTATTTTACCTAAAAAATAATGTAATACTCTTTAATTAAATTATTTCATTAAATAAAATACTGTAGGCAAAAATAAACCAATAATAGAAAGTATAAGCAAAAAAATGCCACCGAACCTTATTTTTATTTATACTAATTTCATAAATACCATAAGCTGTACTTTCCACGCAAGCAATAATAGAAAACAAAATAAGCAAAATAATTTGAATCATTATTTATCACCTCATTTAAAATTAAATATTAGGTACCAGTAAGTAAAAAGCTAGACCTTACCTTAATTTCGGTATTAACATCAAAAAATGCATTTTCATAATTTGCAAGCCAGTTATACTCTTCAAAATCAGAACGAGTTTTAAAGTTACTAATTGCATATTTACCAGTTTCAGAAATGTCAGATCTAAACTCTTTAGAAGTTTTATATAAATAATTTAACAAATGTACTTTTAAATAATGTGAAGCGGAAGCTTCAATATTTGCAATTCTTTCATTTGATATATCTTGCGAAATTTGATTAATAGAAGAAATTCTACCATTTAGCTTTACATTAACTTTAATATAAGGGGTTCCATTTATAATAGAACACTTAATATTAGGTTTAGTATCAAGTGTTAAATAAAAATCAATTGCTTTACTTTGATCATCTGGGTCAGGAATAGAAAGCCTACAACTCTTTAATTTATTTGTAATAATTAAATTACTTAAAGTTTCAGTTTTAGTTAAAGTACCAACAAGTTTATCTCCTCTAAAAACAGCAAGTCCAATATTCTCCACACTATTATTTGCAGGAAGCTGACTTTCTGAACCTTCTCCTCCTTGAGAGCCTTTTGAACCTTGACCTTCTTTTCCAGATCCACTAGAAGAATTATCATCAGGCACAGGGGTTCCGCAAAATTGCAATAGGTTCTTCAAATTTACTTTCCAATTTATTAAAAAAATCAATTAAGTGAATATCAGAGGTATATCCAGTATATTCACTAGACCTAGGCAGTATTTCGTAAAATTTAGCCACTAAATTTTCCAAACTTGGTTTAACACTTTGAATATATTCCTCGGCTGTACCGGTGCTAATAATAATGTTACTATCAGGTCTAACTTCTACTTTGTTCATTAAACTATATATTTCTTTGCTAATTCCTTGCTTTGCCATTTCTTCAGAAAAAACTATTACCTTACAATGTGATAAGTTAACTTCTTTACTAACAAAAGTATTTACTAAATTAACAGCAGAATCAATGCATGATGCCTCAACACTGTCTATAACAGAAGGGGCTGTTTCGCCAGAATTGTTTTCGCCACTAGAATTTGGTCTTGTAAATTGAAAAGTTACCTTTATACGTTCTGTTTCGCCAACATCAAAACCAATAGCAACCGCATAAGCTAAATCATCTACACTTTGAACACTATGTGCACCAACAAAAGCAGAAGAAAAAAGAATAGCAACAATAAATATTACAACATACCTATATAGATGCCTTATCAATTGAAACAGCTCCTTTCTTTTTTTCAATTAAATAATACTTTATATTAGCAAACACTAAAAGTGCAAGGCCCAAACCAAATACTAAAATTAAAACTATATATGGATAAATTTTTGTTTCTATAAAATTAATCTGATACATATTTTCTGGCAATATTGCAATAGCAAATATAAATAGTGTAAAAAGCGCTGTATACCATTTTGCATGCTCAAAATTAAGTAGTTTCTGGAACACTCTAGTAGCAAAAGAAAAGCTAATACTTAAGTAAGCAGTTATAGATATAATCCAAATTAGTAAAAACACGGCATCTAATCTTTGAAAAAATCTACCAAATTCAATATTACGAGAAGCTAAATAAAGAGGAAAAATTTCTTCTGATATAATTGAATTAGGCGATATAAAAAGAAGCGTTGCAACACTAACAAGTAGGCAAACAGCTGATGCACCAATTGAAACAAAAGAAATACTTTTTTGTGATTTAGCATCTTTTAAATATGGTGGAATGAGGTATAAATATATAATTCCACTAAAAGCAAATAAATTACTTAATCCAGCAAAAAAGGTAGTGTATATGCCTTCTCCTAATAATGGCAACATTCTTTGAACTGTAAAGTTTTGTATATTAGCAAAAAATATAAATAAAATAGTAAATAAAAAAATAGGCATCATAAACAAATTAGAACGCACAATTGCCTGAAATCCTAATTTATTTGTAATAACAATAGCTAGTAATAAAAGTATCATAATGGTTGCAACAGATGTCCTAGGAAAAAAAACTATTTTTAAACCTTCTGAAAAGCTACGAAGTATTGTGCTAACTGTAAAAATAAAGTAGCCTAAAAACAATATGCCAATAATACTTTTTAGTACCTTGCCACCTAAAAAGTTAGCAATATCTAAAATATCTAAATTTGGAAATTTTTCTAACAATTTGCATATTAAAAACACAATTCCAAGTACAACTATGCTAATAAATAAAACATTTATAATAGCCGCCGACGAACTAGAAGAAATTATACTTTTAGGTAAATTTAATATAACATGATTTACCATAACAGTTAAAACAAGTGCAATTGCCTCAAAATTTCCTATTTTTTTATTTGCCATAATATTTTCCTTTCTAATAAAAAGTTATTTATATCTCCATTTCATACTAATATGATTTTGAGCTTTTTCCTTTTTAGTATTCAAATAATCTGCTCTTTTTTCTCTTCTCCAAACAGGCTCTAAAAAATATCCATTTGAGTTAACATGTGTTGCAGGAGCATAAGGTGCCATATAAGGAACACCAAATGACTTTAAACTTGTTAAAATACATAAGTAAACAAATGCCCCAAGTGCAATTCCAAAAAAGCCAGCAACATATCCTAAAAATATAAAAAGAAACCTCATTAACCTTAAATGAAATCCAAATGAAAAGTCTGGAATGGCAAAAGATGCAACAGCAGTAATAGCAACTACAATAACCAAAATAGGGCTTACAATACTAGCACTAACAGCAGCTTGACCGAATAACTAATGCACCAACAATTCCTATAGTAGGGCCAAGAGGTGATGGAACCCTTAAACCTGCTTCACGGATAAGCTCAAAAGAAATTTCCATAAGTAAAATTTCAAAAATAACGGGGAATGGAACGTTTTCTTTTGATGCAAGTAGTGAAAATAGCAGTTCAGTTGGTAGTAATTCTTGATGAAAGTTAGTAATTGCAACATAAAAAGCCGGTAAAAATAAAGTAATAAAAATTGCAAGTAGGCGCAGAAATTTTAAAAAGTTTGAAAATTGAAACTTTAAATTAGTATCCTCTGGGGAGGCTATAAAATCAATAAAAGTAGCAGGCATAATAAGTGAATAAGGGTTTCCACCAATTAATACAACCACTCTACCACCATATAAATATTTTGTAGCCTTATCAGGTCTTTCTGTTGAAAGAATTTGCGGTATGCTATGCTTATTATCCTCCTCAATAAGTTGCTCTAACTCGCCAGAAGAAAGAAGAGAATCAATTTCTAAATTACTCATTCTGTAACGCACTTCTGCTACCAAATCATTATTTGCAATATTTTCAATATAGCATATAGCACACTTGGTTTTGCTTAACTTTCCTATTTCTATATTTTCTATAATTAAATCTTTGTTATTTACAACCCTTCTTAACAAAGCACTATTAGTTCTAATATTTTCTACAAAGGCTTCTTGTGGACCTTTTATAATAATTTCATTATTTGGTGTACTAACTTCTCTTTGCTTAAAGCCTTTTACATCAATGTCAAAAGCAACAGGAATAGTATCAACAAAAAGCAAGCAATTTCCCATATTAACCCCAGTAAAAGCCTCATCAAAAGAATTTACTTTTTCAACATTATTTTGTGGAAGCAAGCAGTCAAAAATATAATCTTCTAAATTAAACTTTTTTATTTTTCTTACAGTAATGTTATTTGTTTTAGCTTCTGAAACTATTTGCTCTTGATTTTTGTCAAAAATATTTGCTCTATTACGCATCATTAAAGCCTCTAAAACATTATCATTAATAAGTTTAGAATCAACCATACCATCAATAAAAAATAAAAGAGCTTTGTACTGCCTATTTCTTGCAGTTAAAGTAAACTCACGAAGTATAATATCACTATTAATTAAAGTATTATATTTTACTTTAATGTACTCTAATGTAACAGAAAGGCTCGGAAAAATATCTTTTACTTCAAACGATTTTTCATTTTCTTGTATATCACCTTGCTTGTTGTTATTTTTATTAGAATATGGACTAGAAAGGGTAAAATGGTAATCATATCTATTAGAATCATCAAAATAGTTTTTAAGTTTATTACCTAGTTTGTCCATCCAATTTAAATCTTCGTTCATTATATTAATCATTCCTTTATAAAGCATTTATTATAGTATTTTCCATAAAATGAAAAAGTATTCAAATTTATTAGCATAAATAATATGTGGGAAAAATAGAATAAAAAAATAGACAAAAGAAGCGCCAACTGGTATGATGTTTTTGT
>CANQGW010000036.1 GCA_947623555.1 uncultured Clostridia bacterium | reverse complement strand
GGAATAGCAGGTTATAGTGAAAAAAGCGTAGTAGATAATTGTAATAATAATGGAATAATAATAGGAGATGGTGTATTCTACACTGAAGATCAACTGTATCATACAGATGCGGGTGGAATAGTAGGACGTGCAAATAACCAAAGTGAAATAAGAAATTCACATAATTATAACGAAGTAAAAACAATAGTGGAATCGGGTAAAAACAAAGTAGAGTTTGGTGGCATAACTGGGGTAGCAAGTACTAACTCTACAATATATAACTGTTATAATGAAGGAAAAATAGGAAATTTAGAAAATGGCATACAACAAGTAGGCGGAATAAGTGGAGCTTTGATCAGTGAATCTACAATAAAACAATGTTATAATAAGAAAGAAATAAATGGGCAAAATTATGTTGGTGGTATAGTAGGGACGATAGGATGGAATTCAGTTGCTACTATAGATAATTGCTATAATGTAGGAGAAGTAAAAGGAATTACTAACTACATCGGGGGAATATGTTATGTAAACGGTAGTACGGTTGGTACTACAATAACAAATTGTTATAATGCAGGAAATGTTAGTGCAACAAACCAAAGTAGCACTACTTATATACGGAGGAATTGCAGGAATAGGAAATTTAGAAAATACAACAGTTACAAATTGCTATTATTTAGAGGGTACATGCGCAGGTGCAGTAAATTTACAAGATATAAATGAAACAGCAGAAAGCAGAACAGAAGCACAAATGAAAGATATTGATGTACAAGAAGGAACTGTATCATTTGTAGACGAACTAAATGCAGGAAATGAAGAAACAGTTTGGGTAAAAGATACAGACAATAAAAATAATGGTTATCCAATATTAAAAGAAAGTTAAATTTTGTAATACTATTTATAGCTTAACTAAATATTTAATGCACTTTATAAAAAACAAATAAAATAATAAAATTAATTAAAAATAATAAAAAAATTTTCTTTAAGGTTTATACTTAAAGAAAATTTTTATATGTTTATAATAGCAATAAAACCTTTGAAGTAATTATAATTTAGAAATACCTATAGCATTTTTAAGCAAAATGTGATATAAAATAAAAGTAATTATTTGTAATTTGGAAGGAGAAATAATGGCAAAAACAGTATTTGTATGTAGTAGCTGTGGGTATGAATCTAGCAAGTGGTTAGGAAAATGCCCTGGTTGTAATGAATGGAATACTTTTTATGAAGAAAAGCTATCTACTAAAACTTCAAGTAGCAAAGTAGCAGAAAAGAAAATGAGCACACCAAAAGCCTTAAATGATGTTATAGGAAAAGACGCTGTGCGCACCCATACAGGTATTGGTGAACTTGACAGAGTGCTAGGCGGAGGGCTAGTAAAAGGCTCTTTAGTTTTAGTAGGAGGGGAACCAGGAATTGGAAAATCCACACTAATACTTCAAATATGTGATAAAATGCAAGGCGAAGGAAAGGTTTTATATGTTTCTGGGGAAGAGTCAGCAGAGCAAATAAAAATAAGGGCAGACAGACTTAAAATTAGTAATGAAAATATTTTATTTTTAGGTGAAACAGACATTGAAGTTATAGAAAATCATATATTAGAATTAAAACCAAAACTTGTAATAATAGATTCTATTCAAACAATGTATTCAGATGAAATTTCGTCTGCAGCAGGTACTGTAAGCCAAGTGCGTGAAATTACATCACGCATAATGAGGGTATGTAAAGGAAACGAAATTACTACAATTATTATAGGTCATGTTACTAAAGAAGGAAATATTGCAGGACCAAGAGTATTAGAGCATATGGTAGATACCGTACTTTATATTGAAGGTGAAAGGTATTTTTCTTATAGAATTTTAAGAGGTGTAAAAAATCGTTTTGGTTCTACTAATGAAGTTGGAATGTTTGAAATGCAAAATGAAGGAATGGTAGAAATTACAAATCCATCATCTGTTTTAATTTCAGAAAGGGAGGGAAACCCTTCTGGCTCTGTTATAGTAGCAAGTATGGAAGGAACTAGGCCACTTTTAATAGAACTTCAAGCATTAACAACTCCAACAGTATTCGGGCTTCCACGTAGAACTGCAAACGGTATAGATTATAACAGGCTAACACTATTAGTAGCAGTACTAGAAAAAAAGGCAGGTTTATCACTTGGCTCACAAGACATTTACCTAAATGTAGTTAGCGGAATACATATAAATGAACCAGCAGTGGATTTAGGAATGATAGTAGCAGTTGCATCTAGCTTTAAAAATATAAGTATAGAAAAAAATACCGTTGTTATAGGTGAGGTAGGTCTAACAGGTGAAGTAAGGGCAGTTAACTTGATAGATAAAAGGTTAAAAGAAGCAGAAAAACTCGGATTTAAAACTTGCGTTATACCAGAAAGTAATAAAAAACTATTGAAAGAAAAGTATAATTTAGATATAATAGGGGTCAGAAACGTAAATGAAGCAATGAAAGCAGTTGGATTAAAATAAAGGAGGCTTAAAATGGTTATCACAGAAGTGCTAAAAATGATCGCACCAGGAACCCCAATTCGTGACGGGTTAGAAAATATTTTAAAAGCAAAAACAGGTGCGTTAATTGTAGTAGCTGATACAAAAGAAGTATTAGATTTAGTAGATGGCGGTTTTGAACTAAATGTAGACTATACATCTTCTAGACTTTATGAACTTGCTAAAATGGATGGAGCAATTGTATTAAGTGGTGACTTGAAAAAAATTCTTTATGCAAATACACAGCTTATACCATCTTCTAATATACCAACCACTGAAACAGGTACAAGGCACCGTACAGCTGAACGTACAGCAAAGCAAACAGGTGCATTAGTTATTAGTATATCACAAAGAAGAAGTGTAATTACTATTTATAAAGAAAACGAACGATATGTATTAGAAGACACATCAAAAGTAATTTCAAAAGCTAACCAAGCTCTTCAAACTGTAGAAAAATATAAAAAAGTATTTGATAATAAATTAAGTGTGCTTAATGAATATGAATTTAACGATATTGTTACACTAGAAAATGTAATAACTGGTGTTCAACGTGCAGAAATGGTAATGAAAGTAGTAGAAGAAGTACAAGTTGCAATTTATGAGCTAGGAGAAGAAGGCAGGCTTCTTCAAATGCAGTTAGAAGAATTAATAGGCGATTTAGAAAACGAAGAATTATTAATTATTAAAGATTATTTAGTAGCAAAAAATAAGAGAAGAACAGCAGAAAAAGTATTAGAAGAAATTAGAAAATTAAGTCATGATGATTTAATTTTAACAGAAAAAATTGCAAAATTATTAGGTTATGAAGATTTTGATAATTATGATGAAATAGCAGTATATACTAGAGGATATAGAATATTAAACAAAGTACCTAGAATGCCAGCAAATATAGTAGAAAATCTAGTAAAATCATTCAAATCTTTCCAGCATATATTAGCAGCAGATTTAGAAAAACTAGATGAAGTAGAGGGAATTGGAGAAATTAGAGCAAGAACAATAAAGCAGTCTTTAAAACGTATGCAGGAACAATTTGTATTTGACAACTTATTAATGTAATTATATAATAGTTACATGTGATTAAAAAGGAGAAAAGAAATGGAAACATTTAAAAAAGTATTATTAATTTTAGGAATTCTTTTAGTGTTAGCAGGAACAGGATATGTTTGTTATGGATTTTATTTAAAGCTAACCACTAATATACCAAACCCAGTAGCAACAATGGAAGTAGAAGGTTATGGCACAGTAAAATTAGAGTTATATCCAGATAAAGCACCAAACACAGTAGCAAACTTTATATGTTTAGCAAACCGTGGATTTTATGATGGACTTACATTTCATAGAACTATCCCAGACTTTATGATACAAGGTGGAGATAGGCTTCGGAAATGGACAAGGCTCACCAAGAATAAGTGATATAACTGATGATTCTGAAAATTCTACAGAATATAACATTGAGGGTGAATTTATAGCAAATGGGTATACTAAAAATAATTTAAAACACGAAAAAGGTGTTATTTCTATGGCAAGAACAGACTATAGCAGTTTAGGCTCTGAACTTACCACTTATGGCTACAATTCAGCAGGATCACAATTTTTCATTATGACAGAAGATAACACATCATTAGATGGGCTTTATGCAGCATTTGGAAAAGTAACAGAAGGAATGGATGTAGTAGAAAAAATTGCAAATACAGAAGTTTACTATAGAACCTCTGAATTAAAAGAAGGGGAAACCGCCCCAACAGATAAAGATGGAAACGAAATTGCATCAGATAAGCCTAAAAAGGAACCTGTAATTACAAGTATTAAAGTAGAAACTTATGGGGTAGATTATGGCACACCAAAAACAGTAGATGTATTTGATTATTCTTCATGGCTAATGCAACATTATTCATATTAAAAGCAGTATTATCAAAACAGGAGGTATAACAAAATGGCAAAAAATAAAAGAGACTTTAAAAAAATATTTGGCAAAATAATGGCAGCTATACTAGCAGGTTTAATGGTACTATCAGTAGCAGCTACATTAATTTACTATATAATAGCAAGTTAAAAATAAAAAAACAAAAGAAGGGTGTATATGTTCGAAAATTTTACATTAAGTTTAAATGGGCTTTGGTCGTCGGTTACTAGCTATATGCAAGAATTGTCACATAATCCATTTAGGTTAATAACATTAATATTAGATTTAGCAATTGTAGTGTATTTAGCGTATAAATTTATAGTATATGCTAAACGCTCAAGAGCATGGCAATTATTAAAGGGAATAGTTTTAATATTAATTATTGTTGCTTTTAGTGAACTTTTAAACTTAAAAATATTAAACTTTATATTAACAGTATTTATGCCGTATGGTGTTATAGCACTTATAGTAATTTTTCAGCCAGAACTTCGAAGAATGTTAGAGCAATTAGGAACAAATAAAATAACAAAATATTTTGGAATAGAAAAAGATCTAGAAGCAAAAGCCAAAGAAAATATTTACAAAATAGTAATTGCCGCAACAGAACTTGCAAAAACTAAAACAGGTGGATTAATTGTTTTAGAAAGGGACATTCAGATAAACGATATTATGGAGGGCGGTGTTGAAATAAATGCAGAAATTTCTCCACAACTTATAGTTAACTTATTTACACCAAACACTCCACTTCATGATGGTGCTGTTATTATATCAAAAGGTAAAATTGCGGCAGCAGCATGTATATTGCCACTTGCAGATGATAAAGATATTGCAAAAGAAATAGGAACAAGGCACCGTGCTGGGCTTGGCATTTCAAAAGAAACAGATGCAATTGCAATAATTATATCAGAAGAAACTGGAAAAATATCAGTTGCTAAAGATGGTACATTAATAATAGATGTAAAAGAAGAAACATTAAAAAATATTCTAATAAGAAATATTGTAACAAAAAGTTTTGGAAATGAGCCTAAAGCTAAAAACAAAAAAATAATATTTAAAAAAAATAAAGAAAACAAAAAAACAAATTCATAGAATAATAAATATTCTCTGCAAGCTAGCTATTATGCTTGCAGAGTTTTTGCTGTTGCAAACAAATAAAAAATATAGTATTATACAAATATAAAATGTTTTAAGGAAATAAAAAATAAAGAAAGGAATATTAGAAAAAACTAATATATGTAATAAAAATGAGAAATATAAAATTAACAATTGAATATGAAGGAAAAGAATATAGCGGTTGGCAAAAACAGCCAAATAAAAAAAGCATACAAGGTGAAATAGAAAAGGCAATACAAACAGTAACAGGAGAAGAGGTAGAGCTTATTCGGCTCTGGCAGAACAGATGCTGGAGTTAATGCATTTGCGCAAATTGCAAATTTTAAAATAGAATCAAGTTTTCCAATAGAAAAAATGGCAACAGCAATAAATTCGCAGCTTAAAGGTAGTATTAGGGTAAAACAGGCAGAGGAGGTAGATGAAAACTTTCATAGCCGTTATCACTGCCATAAAAAAACGTATGCATATTTTATAGAAAATTCACAGCAGGGAACAGCCGTATATAGAAATATAACTTATCATATACCAGAGCTATTAGATGTACAAAAAATGCAAGAAGCTGCAAACTATTTAGTAGGTGAACATGATTTTAGTAGTTTTAAGTCGAGTGGTACAAGTAGCAAAAGCAGTGTAAGAACTATTTATTCAGCACAAGTTTTAAAAGAACAAGATAGAGTTATAGTTATGCTAACAGGAAATGGCTTTTTATATAATATGGTGCGTATTATTGCAGGAACACTAGTAGATATTGGAAAAGGTGAAAGAAAACCAGAAGAGATGAAAGAAATTTTAGAAGCAAAAAATAGGCAAATGGCAGGTAAAACATTACCGCCACAAGGACTATTTTTAATGCAAGTAGATTACAACTAAAAATAGTTGTAACAGCTTTTAATAATGGAACATAAAATATAACAAAAAGCAAACAAAAGGAGATAAAAGAATATGACAAATATATTATTAATATTTTTTGCTCTTCCTGTTGCTACTGTTATATTAGCAATTGTATTACAAAAAATTTTAAGAAATCCATTATTAGTAGCAGCTACATTTTTAGCAATTTACTTAATAGTAACTTTTGCTGCATTTGATGAGAGTTTTTTAGTGTATGCTATTTTATATACAATATTAGCATATGTTACAGCCTTACTTACTCAAGTTATTTGCAGATTAATTCATATTTTCCTAGACAACTGCTGTCATAATAGCTGTAATAATAATTGTGGAAATAGTGACGGTAACAATGGAAATGGAAACAACGGAAACGGTAACAATGGAAATGGCAACAACGGAAATAATAATAATGGTAACAACAATAATGGTAATAACAATAACGGCAATAATAACAACGGAAACAATAATAACGGAAGCAATAACAATGGAAGCAATAATGGCATAAACGATAATGGTTTAATTTCTACAATTTCAGCACTTCCAGTTACAGTAAATAGTGTTACTCCGAATGCTAGAATAAACTTAACTAATGGGGCAAACCTTCTTGTAACATCTAATAACTCTGGAAATAATAATTCTTGCTGTAGATGTAGGAGAAGATTTTAATATTATTTTAAACTATAATATTTATGTTCTTCATTTGATATTTTTATCATTTGAAGAGCATTTTTTATTGCATAGTAAACACTAAAAAAGTGCGGTAAAATGCATATTTTAAAAGCTTATACTTATTGGAAATAACAGTAAATATTACATTAGTATTACAGCTATATTAAATTTATATTACAAGCACTAAATTTGTTGTTTTTAGTAATAAAAAGTAGTAAAATAAAATCAATAATAATATTTTGTAAAATTATAAGGAGGAATAAATAAATGGCAAAGAATCCAATGCAAAGAAAGGCACAAAACTCATTTCTTTTAGGAATGTTTATAACATTACTGATTACAGGAGTTATAATTGCTTTGTTGATAGTGCAATTAACAAAAATAACAAAAGAGCAACAAGAGGAACAAGCCAAATTAAAAGATATATATGTATTAAATCAAGATGTTAACTCTGGAGATACTATAACCTCTGACAAGTTAAAAATAATGACTGTAGATTCTACTACAGTACCTGCTAATGCAATTTCATCTACTGCAGAGTTAGATCAAGTATCTAATGTATTAGATAGCAACGGAAATTTAATAAAAAAATTTAATGTTATTTCAAAAATAAACTTAAAAATGGGAACAATACTTACTTCTGACATGATTTCACAAGAAGGTGAAATATCTGCAGATTTAAGAAAAGTAGAATATAACATGATAGTTTTACCATCACAATTACAAACTAACAAATACATAGATGTACGTTTAACTTTGCCAAATGGAAAAGACTATTTAGTAGTATCACATAAAAAAATAGAAATTCCTAATGCAGAAGGAATAGATTCTATAAATACAATTTGGATGAACTTAACTGAAACAGAAATATTAACTTTAAGCTGTGCAATTGTAGAAAGCTATAAAATGCCAGGTTCTAAATTATATGCAGCAGAATATATAGAACCAGGTTTACAAGATGCAGCAACAGCAACATACATACCAGATGATTCAACCATTAATTTAATTAGCAAAGATCCAAACTGCGTAACAGAAGCTAAAAATGAATTATTCAAGAGAAACAATGATGCAGCACAAAAATCTGCTGTTAGAAATCCTATAAACAATAGCTTAAATGAAAATGCAGAAGACGCACAAGACAATGTTGAAGAAAATGTTGAAGAAGAAATTCAAAAAACACAAGAAGAAAGACAAAGATATTTAGATTCTCTAGGTGCTACAGAGGTTTATTAGTAATAAAAATAGGAGGCTTATATATTATGAAAGCAGTAGGCTTTATAGGAGCTTATGATAAAACAGATTTAATAATATATGTTGCAAAAATTTTAACTGCAATTAATAAAAAAGTTTTAATAATAGATGCAACTATTTTACAAAAAGCAAAATATATAGTTCCAAAAATGTTACCTGCTAGAACTTATATTACCACTTATGAAGATATAGATATTGCGGTAGGATTTTATAACTATAATGAAATTAAGGAATATTTAGGAATTTCAGAAGATACAGCACTTGAATATGATTATATATTTTTAGACATAGACTCTCCAGAAGCTTTTGAAAGCTATGAAGCAAGTAAAAATGATAAAAATTATTTTATTACTGCTTTTGATAATTATTCTATAAAAAGAGGAATAGAAATCTTATCTGTTATTACAGAACCAATACCTTTAAAGAAAATATTTTTCTCTAAAAATATTACTAAAGAAGAGGACGACTACTTTAATTATCTTTCTTTAGGAGCTAAAGCTATATGGGACGAAGAAAAAATTTATTTTCCACTAGAACATGGCGATGAAAGTGTAATTCTGGAAAACCAAAGAGCTTCTAAAATAAAGTTTAAGTATTTAACTCAATTTTATAGGGAAAGCCTATTATATATAGTAACTGAACTTTTAGAAGAACAAGAAAGAAATATTAATTTCAAAAAAATAATGAAACAAATCGAAAAAGGAGTTTAGAACTAATGGCAATTATTGCATTTTATAGTAATGAAACTAAAGAAACAGGTCAAACCTTATCACTAGCAGCAGTAACTGCTTATATGTCAATAGAGCATAATTATAAAACATTAGTAGTATCTACTGCATTTAACGACCTAACTTTAGAAAATTGCTTTTGGAAATATGATAAAATCAGGGTATCTGGAACAATACAAAACAGCAAAAATTTAGGACTAACATCAGGAGTTGAAGGGCTTATTAAAGTTTTAAGTAGCAACAGATCAAGCGATGAAATTGTAAAAAACTATGCAAGAGTTGTATTAAAAGATAGATTAGATATTTTATTAGCACCAGCTACAAAATCATATCAAGAATATTCACAAATGACCTCGTTTTATACTAATATTTTGCAAATTGCTAACAAGTACTACGATATGGTATTTATAGATGTAAGTAAAACTATTCCACGTAACGATATAACAACTATTTTGCAAATGTCAAATTTAGTAGTTATGAATTTAACACAAAACCTACAAACAATAAATGACTTTATGCAACTTAAAGAAAAAAATGACTTTTATCAAAGAAAAAATGTAATGCTTGCAATTGGAAAGTATGACAGATTTTCAAAATATAACAACAAAAACATTACAAGATATTTAAAAGAGAAAAAATTAATTTCTGTTATACCTTATAATACATTATTTTTTGAGGCATGTTCAGAAGGGCAAATTATAGAATATTTATTAAGAATTAGAAATATAACAGATGAAATGGATAGAAATATTACATTCTCAAAAGAAACAAAGAAATTTTCTGATAGCATTATATATAGGTTACAAGAATTACAAATGAAAATTTAATCTGAAAGGAAGGAAATAAAAGATGCTTAATATACTTTTAATTGTAATTATACTTTTTATAGCAGCTTTTCTAATCTTAAGGTTTATTAAAAAAAGACAAAGTGAACAAGTAGATGAGCAAATAGAAGTAGATGATAAAACATATACTTTAGATCTTATGACAGCTTTCATAAAAAAGAGATTAGATGAAATTACTAAAATTAATTTATATGATATTGGACTTTCAGAGGATGAATTAAAAAGAAGAAAACAGAAAAAATATGAATTAAAAAAGGCATTAAAAGGTTGTACGTATGGTGATATTAACGATAAAAAATATATTAAAGAAATTATTTATGAATTATTATATCGTGAATATGGTGTAGATGAAACTAATGTATCAACAGCAATACCATTTGATGTTCCTTCACTTTTAACAGCACAAGATAAATTTGATATTATTATATATATGTATAAAAGAGAATTTGGTTATGAAGCTTTGGGGGAAATCATAAAAAAATACAACCTAGATGAACTAAAATATGTATCAGGCGAAGCAAAACCTTGTTATGTAATTACATCTGAAGAAATAGAACAAATTTATGAAAAAGAGGGATTTTCTCTTACTTTTGACGACAAATTAAATGTAGTAGTACAAAGAATTTACCAACACTATAAAGGATATAGCAGTATTGATGAAATTAGAGATATGAATATAGATGGTATATCTGGTGGTGTATCTGGTCTTCCAGAATCATTTTTAAGCCAGGTAGCACAAACAGATGGAGACTATTTAGAACAAATTACAGATCACAAAGTACCTCGTGCATGTGATAGTATTTGGATAATGTTCCATGGTAAATCAATTCGTTTAGCATTTTTATCATTTGGAACAGAAGCAGAACTTAAAAGAGTTTGTCAAAATATTTATAAATATAATAATCCGGGGCAATTATCAGACACTAATGGTTATAAAATTAACGAAATGAAAGATGGCTCTCGTGTCGTTGTTGTAAGACCAAGTATGTCAGAAACATGGGCATTTTTCGTAAGAAAGTTCGACGTAAAGCGTGCTACACTAGAGCAAATTATTCGTTTCCCTGGTAAAGACGAAGCAATAGACCTTTTAAAATATTTAGTAAAAGGTGCAAGAATTATATCACTAACTGGTGAACAAGGATGCCGGAAAAACAACAATGCTTATGGCAATGATCGAAAACATATACGAAACTATGAACCTTCGTATTACAGAAACAGCATTTGAGCTTCACTTAAGAAAAATATACCCAACAAGAAACATCTTATCAATGAGGGAAACAGAAACTGTTTCTGGACAAGACTGTTTGGACGTTCAGAAAAAAACTGATGGTTCTGTTAACATCATAGGTGA
>CANQGW010000035.1 GCA_947623555.1 uncultured Clostridia bacterium | reverse complement strand
GCCCTTTTTGCTAGTAATCCTAAAGTAGAAAGAAGAATAGATTTTGACCATACAAAGAAGAGATTATTTCAAGTTTCGGATATGCTAACTGTAATAGATAAGTTAGACTATAAAAGAAAAAATAATATTCCATTCACAAAAGCTGAAACATTTTTCTTTAGAGGTAAAGATTTTAGACATATAATAAATTTATTAAAGAATAAAAGAATTTGACAATAAAATATAATGGAGAAATCTATATAATATAAAATAAAAAGCCATTCGTTTGAATGGCTTTTACTGACGCTTAACATCAGTTCGGGTCAGGTCCTAGTTGAGTCAAACTCTTTCAGACCTAGTAGAATATCTATCTACAATGTATAGTATTCCTTAATTTATTTAATTATACACTAAAAATTAGAAAAAGTATAGCATTTTTTAAAAATTTATTGAAAAATCCATATTGTTTAGATATAATAATTTTATCAGTTGATTAATCAAATTATTTTTCCAAAGCAAAAGTGGGAGGAAAATTTTTCGCAAATAACCTCCTTAATCGCTCCAATTTAAGGGATGGGAGGAAAATATATGGAAGAAAGAGTAGTAAGACCTTTTACAATGTGGAGACATTTTAAAGGAGCAAGATCATTTGTAATTACAGTGGCAGAACATAGTGAAACTGGAGAAAAATTAGTTGTTTATCGTTGTATGGATAACAATGGTAAAACAAACCATAGAGATGGTATTTATGCAAGACCATTAGGGATGTTTTTATCAGAAGTAGACCATGAAAAGTATCCAAACGTTACTCAAAAATATCGTTTCGAAGAAATTGTAGATTAATTTGTATGCTAAAACAAAACATTAACAAAATCATTGATTTTGTTATAATAAATATAGGAAATGACAAACCATATATATGGTATAGCAAATATAAAGATTTAAAAATAAACCATTAGAAGGATGGTTTATTTTTTTTATTTATGTAGTTTATAAACATCATTACCTCTCTCACGATAATTTGAAATATATGTAGATACTATGTTGTCATAATTAGTTTAAAGAACATATATTATAAGTAAGGGAGGCTAAAATATGACAAAAAATAGAAATATAATAATTGGTGTATTATTAATTGCAATATTATTAATGTCTGTGGCATATTCAGCATTAGCTACACAATTGTTGGTAAATGGAACAGCTAAAATTATAAGTGAATGGAATGTAAAAATAACTAGCATTACAGCACAAGATGTTAGTGAAGGATGTAACCCAGGAAACCCTGAATTTACAGATACCACTGTTACTTTTAATGCAGAATTAGTAAAGCCAGGTGATTATATTACTTATTTAGTGATGATAGAAAATACAGGCACATTGGATGCTACTTTAAATAATATCACATTGACTCCTGACGAAAGTGGCTCACCAGCCATTATTTATACAACCACTGAACCAGAAACTTTACTAAAAGCAGGCAGAGCAACTTGTTTTTTAATAAAAGTATCTTATGATGAAAATACTACAGAAATGCCATCAGTTAAAAGTAAAACAATAACCGGTGTTGTAGAATATGTTCAAAAATAAAAACAAGCTCAAAGGTTGGAACTTTTTTAATCTAACCTTTGAGTAACTGTTACAAATGAAGGTGAAAGTAATGAAATATGTAAAAGACAAAAAATTATTAATAACAATTTTAATATATGTGTTTGTAACAACTATCTTAATTATTATAAATAGCAAAATTTATATAAACCTTATAAATCCTTTGTTTTGGGGAGTTATAATAACTTATCTAATTATAAATAGAAAACGAAACTACATTAGATCTAATAAAAAATATTTTAAATATATGCTTGTAATTGCATGCTTACATGTTGCTTTATATTTATATTTGGGAATGATTTTTGGATTTTCAAAAGAAGCAAGTAGCTATAATTTAATTGCAATATTTATACAAATAGTTGGAATTGAATTGGTAAGAAATGTACTGGCAATAAGAAATAAAAATAACAAATTAGTGCTTACATTTATTACAGTATTACTTATTTTAGTAGAACTTAAATATAATATTTTAGCTAATGTATATCCTCATAAAGAGGCTTTTTTTAAATACATTTGCAAGGAAGTTTTAACACTTATAGCATGCAATAGTTTATGCACATATTTAACTTTAAAAGGTGGTTTTACTATTACACTATTATATAGAATACCCTTAATATTATCAACTTATATTAGTGCAGACTGGTTTGTTATAGCTACAGTAGGCGTTTTATCTCCAGCTATTATTTATGCTTTATTTAAATATAAATTTACAAATCAAAATGATGATGTAAGAAAAAAGAAACAAAATTCTTATAATAAAATTAGCTATGTTATAACTTTTATTTTTTGTATAAATTTAGTTTTATTTATGGTAGGTGCATTTAAATATGAACCAATAACAATACTTTCAAGCAGTATGAAACCTAATTTGGAAAGAGGAGATGTAGTTATTTTTGAAAAAATGAGTGAAAGCCAGTTAAAGCAGTTACCAATAAATGAAATAATTATTTACAGCATAGAAAAGCAAAATATAGCTCATAGAATTATTAATAAAGTAGAAGAAAGTAATAATGTAATGTATGTAACAAAAGGTGATAACAATAATGTAGCAGATAAAAGGTTTGTGAGAACAAATCAAATTAAAGGAAAGTATGTGTTCCATATAAAATATATTGGATTTCCAGCTGTGTGGTTATATGAATATTTTAATAGATAGAGGGTAGATAGTATGTTAAAAAAGAGAAGAAAATATATAAATAAAAAAATAAACATTAGAAGAACAAGGAGCATTAATAAAAAAAGTTATGTTAATATTATAGCTATAGTTATAATTATTATTCTAGCGCTTATTTTTATAAAGCTTGGTTTAGGAGCAAGAGAAAAATTAATATATCAATATAAAATTAATAAAAACTCTGATTATGTTGTTGTATTAAAGAAAAATAATTTCTACCAAACAACTACGCTTCCAGCCAATTTACATTATGCTTCTAAATCAATTGATGACTTTATTATAAATTTTGAATATAATTTTAAAGGAAGTGGCAAAATTGATATAGAATATAATTATGGCATTACTGCTGAATTAATTGGAACTGTGAAAGATGAATACGAAGATAAAGAGGTTTGGAATAAAAATTTTGAACTTCTTCCAAACAAAAGTGATAAGCAAGCTAATAAAGATTCATTTGTAGTTAAAGAAAAGGTGAGCATTGATTATGAAAAATATATTAATTTAGTAAGCCAATATGAGAGTGCTTATGGAATTAAAATTGATGCTGCTTTAAGGTTACGTTTTAATATATCTTATAAAACTAATCTTTCTAATTATGGCATAAACACTGATAGAATAGATGATGTTATTGAACTAAATATACCAATAACTAATACTGTAACAGAGGTAAACAAAAACTATGAAAATGAAAGCATAACAAACATTACGCCACCTATGGAAAAAATTAGAACAATAGAATATATTTGCTACACAATTGCAATATTATTAATAGTAGTATCCATTATATATATAATTAAAATGAACAAAGTTAACCCACAAGAAAAATATAAAAGAAAAATTAAAAGTGTGCTTAATTACTACAAAGATATAATAGTTACAGTAAATAATAAGCCAAACTTAAATAATTTAAAAATGATGGAATTAATTGCATTAGATGACTTAATTGATGTTGCAGAACAGAATAATTGTAATATTATTCATTATGAGGATGTTATAGATGAAATTAGCTATTTGTATGTAATTGTAGGAGAATATGTATACTATAAAGAACTTGTTATTGAATAGAAAAAAAGAATATAAATTAGCTTTTATAGTATGTGCTAATTACTATAAAGCAATTTATATTCTTTTTAAATTAAATCCATTCACCATATTTTTTGATGTAAACTTTTTTGGCGATCATTGCAATAAAACAATACAAAATAGATGTGAAAACAATAAGAGGTATATATGCAAAAGGTATAGGTACAAGACCAATTATTTTTCCAAGCCAAGTGAAAGGAATAATTAAACCAATAATTGCAAGTAATATTGAAGAAATGTATACAAATTTGTGTGCATTACTTTGTATAAATGGAATTTTGGCTGTTCTAATAATATGCATTCCAAGCAAATTAGAGAAAATACTATAAGAAAACCATACGGTTTGGAATGTTGCCACATCATGTAATTTAAATACAAATAGTAAAGCTATAAAAATTAAAATATCAAAAATAGAGCTTACTGGTCCCATAAATAGCATAAAATTTTTTAAGCTATTTATATTAAACTTTTTAGGCTTTTTTAAATATTCTTCATCAACATTATCAAATGGCAAAGTTAATTGTCCAAAGTCATATAGCAGTCCTTCAACTAATAACTGAATAGGGGTTTCTGGTAAAAATGGTAAAATAACACTTGCAATAATTACAGATACAACCTCTCCAAAGTTAAAGCTAGTTGAAAGTTTTATATATTTCATTAAATTTGCAAATGTTTTTCTTCCGTTCAGTTACACCATCTAACAAAACATGTAAATCTTTTTCAAGTAAAATTATGTCTGCCGATTCTTTAGCAATATCAACTGCAGTATCAACTGAAATTCCTACATCTGAATTTATTAAAGAAGGTGCATCATTTATACCATCACCCATATAGCCTACTATATTGTTAGCCTCTTTTAAAAGACGAACAATTCTAGCCTTTTGTATAGGTGAAAGCTTAACAAAAATATTATTTTTTCGAAGCAACCTTAAAACTCCAGAATCGGAAAGCCTTTCAATTTGACTACCTTCTATAATTTGTTCAGAATTTATTCCAACCTTTTTACAAATACATTTTGTTACTTCTAAATTATCACCAGTTAGCACTATAACACGAATTCCAGATTTGTTTAAGCTTTCTATTGCAGATTTAGCACTTTCTTTAGGTGGATCTAAAAATCCTATAAATCCCATAAGTACCATGTTTTTTTCATCAGCCACAGTAAAATCTTGAACATCAGCAATATCATTTTTTTGACAAACTGCAATTACTCTTAACCCATCTTTATTTAAGTTTTTAGAAATTTGTTTTATATTATCTTTAATTTCCCTGGTAATAGGGGAAACATTTCCTTTATAATCCACCATTGTACAAATATTAAGAATTTCTTCAACTGCGCCTTTAGTAATTAGCTGTTTTTTAGTACCGTCTGTAACAACAACTGATAAACGTCTACGTGAAAAATCAAAAGGAATTTCATCTATTGCTTTATATTTTTCTACATATTCAGCCATATTATTTTGCATAGCTCTATTTATTACAGCTTCATCAATATTATCCTTTAAACCAGTTTGAAAATAAGAGTTTAGAAAAGCATGTTTTAATATTCGTAAATCTTCATTTCCATATATATCTAAATATTTTTCTAGTACAATTTTATCTTCTGTAAGCGTTCCGGTTTTATCAGTACATAAAATGTTTATTGCACCAAAACTTTGAATTACGTCTAACTTTTTTACAATAGTTTTTTTCTTTGACATTCTAACTGCACCTTTAGAAAGGCTAGAAGAAAGAATAACAGGTAAAAGCAAAGGTGTAATACAAATAGCAATAGCAACTGCAAAAGTAAAAGCTGTTATAGTACTATGCTTTGCAATGTTTAATATAAATACAATTGGTGTAAGTATAAGCATAAAACGTATTAATAATTTACTTATATTTTGTATTCCGGTTTGAAAAGCAGATTTTGGCTTGCCGGTTGATATAGTATGTGCTACTTTACCAAAATAAGTATCATCAGCAGTTTTAATAACCACACATTTAGCATATCCGCTTATAACATTAGTTCCCATAAAGCAAATGTTACTTAAGTCAGATATACTATCTATATTAGATGAATTATTATCTAATTCAACGCTTTTTTTAACTGCATCAGACTCACCAGTTAAAGAAGACTGACCAACATATAAATCTTTAGCCTCTAGTACTCGAAGGTCAGCAGGAATTAGGCTACCAGCTGTTAAAACTACAATATCACCCATAACAACTTGGTTAATAGGAATAAGGGTTTCTTTACCATCTCTTATAACAGTAGTAGTTGTAGCTACAAGCTGTTTTAATTTTTGTGCAGCTTTGTTAGAATTATATTCTTCAAAAAATTCTAATAAAGTACTTACAGCTACTAAAATAATAATTACAATAATATTTGCATAGCTTGGAACATCTGCTAAATATACATCTGTATAAAATAATATGCATACAATGCCAAGTAATATAGTATTAAATGGGCTAAATAAACTTGCTAAAAAATAATTATACCATTTTTTAGGTTTAGCCTGCTTTACCTCATTTAAACCATATTTATTTAGACGATAATTAGCAGCTTTATTAGTTAATCCGCTATCAGAAATATTAAATTTTTTTATAAAATCTTCCTTATTTAAAGAACTTTCTTTTAAATACGACTCTTCAATATTTAATTCTTCTTTAACATTTGGCATAACAAAATCAACTCCGTTTTTTTTAAGTATATCACAAAAATATAAAAAATAAGCAAAAAAAATTTAAAAGTTGATATATTTTACATATTGTGGTAAAATACTATAAATATAAAAGACAAGGAGAATATTTATGGGCTTTTTTGATAAATTAAAACAAGGTTTAAGTAAAACTAAAACTTCATTTGATGAAAAAATAAACAATGTATTTAGTACTTTTAGAAAAGTAGATGAGGAATTATTAGAAGAGCTAGAAGAAGCTCTTATTATGTCAGATATTGGTGTAAAAACATCAAGTAAAATTATTAGTAATTTAAGAAATAGAATAAAAAAAGAAAAAATAGAAGATGAAGAGGGCGTAAAAAATGCGTTAAGGCTTGAAATAAAAGAAATATTAGATGAGGTTGATAATAGTTTAAAACTAGAAACTCATCCTTCTGTTATTTTAGTAGTTGGAGTTAATGGGGTTGGTAAAACAACATCAATTGGAAAAATAGCAAATAGGTTAAAACAAGACGGAAAAAAGGTTGTAATTGCTGCAGCAGATACTTTTAGAGCAGCAGCTGTAGAGCAATTAGAAATTTGGGCAAACCGTGCAGGTTGTAAGTTAGTAAAAAAAGAAGAGGGTGTAGACCCAGCATCAGTTGTTTATGATGCTATACAAGAAACTAAACAAAGTAATGCAGATGTGCTAATTTGTGATACAGCAGGCAGGCTTCATAATAAAAAATATTTAATGGATGAATTAGTAAAAATAAAAAAGGTAATAGATAAAGAATTGCCAGATGCTTCTAAAGAAGTGCTTATGGTAATAGATGCAACTACTGGTCAAAATGCAATTTTGCAGGTAAAAGCTTTTAAAGAAACTGTAGATATTAATGGACTGATTTTAACAAAACTAGACGGTACTGCGAAGGGCGGAGTAGTAGTTGGAATTGTTGCTGAAAACCAAATGCCTGTAAAATTTATAGGTGTTGGTGAGCAAATTGATGATATGGAAATATTTAATAGCGAGGATTTTGCTAAAGCATTAATTTAAAGGTTTATAGGTAAAAACCATATTAAAAACCTAAATTTTTATAAGGAGTATATGTTAGAAACATAACTAACATAAATAGTAAGTAATGGAACAAGAAAAAAGCGAACAAAAAGTAGAACCTAAAAAAAGTAAAATTAGAAAATGGATAGTTCTAACATTTTTAGTTGTAGTAGCATTAATAGCTTATACTGTTTATCGTGGAAATTATTTAGAAACACTAGAACTTGGAGAAAACTATTTAAGTATATTTTGGCAAAATATATCTTACCAATTTATTACTTTTATAGTTAATGCTGTGATTTTATATTTATTAATATATATTACAAATAAAAGAATAAAAAAAGGGTTAACTCCATTTTTTGAAAAAGAGAAAAAGCCAATGCCTAAAATGCTTAACAAATCTATAGCATTTATAGTGGCAGTTATAGTTAGCTTTTTTACTACAAATGTAATAATTGAAAAGCTTATGCTATGTGTTAATTCTACAGCATTTGAATTAACAGATCCTGTTTTTGGGTATGATATAGGCTATTTTATTTTTATTCAGCCATTTATGCAATTTATATTGCGCTATATGCTTGTAATTGCAGTGGGGTTAACAGTATATGGAGCAATATATTATATTATTTCATTTAATACATTTTTCGATGGAGTAGATAGGGGCGTATTACAAAATAGTATTTTGTTAAAGCAGTTATGCAGAAATATAATAGTAATTACATTATTAATATCAGTAACAATTTTTGTAGAAACTTTAAATGTGGGACTTCAAAGATTTTTATTTTTAGAAGGTAGCGAATCTTATTCAATTTGGGGTGCAGGTTTTTCAGAAGTTACTATTAAATTATGGGGCTACAGAATTTTAAGTATAATAGTTATTTTATCGGTTGCTGTTGCAATTCATTACATAAAAAAGAAAAATACAAAAAAAATACTTATTTCGCTAGCTGTTGTACCTAGCTACTTAATGTTAATGCTAGTTACTTTATTAATAACTGAACTTGTTTTTGTTAAACCAAATGAATTAGATACAGAGCAAACATATATTAAAGCAAATATAGAAAGTACAAAACAAGCCTATGGAATAAACATAGAAGAAGTAAATTTACAAGAAAATGAAACAATTACACAAAATTATTTAAAGCAAAATAGCAATGTAGTAGACAATATTGTTCTTGCAAGTAATGATATAGTTTTAAAAAATTTAAACACATTGCAAACAAGTAAAGGTTATTATACATACCGTACTGCACAAATTGCAAGATATAATATAAATGGCAAAAAAAGTTTGGTATATGTTTCACCTAGAGAAATTGTATCGTCTAATGGAACATATAACAATAAAACTTACGAATACACACATGGTTATGGGGCAATTATTACATCTGCAACTTCTGTAGATAATAAAGGAAATTTAATACATCTTCAAAAAGATTTTACTAACTCAAATAATAATATAGTAAATATTAAAGAGCCAAGAATTTATTTTGGGTTAGAAACAAATAATACAGTTATAACTAATAGTAAAGAAAAAGCAGAATTTGATTATCCTGTTGAAAACGCAGAAAATGCGGAAAATGAATATTCTGGAGAGGCAGGACTTAAACTAAATTTTATAGATAGATTAATTTTAGGTATAAAACAAAAAGATTTAAAACTTGCTTTTTCAAATTCTGAAAGCAAAATATTAATTAACCGTAATATTATTCAAAGAGCTAAAGTTTTAATGCCATATATTTTATATGACGAAAATCCATATTTAGTAGTAACAAGTGAAGGAAGGCTAGTATGGGTATTAGACGGTTATACTATTACTGAAAATTATCCGTTTTCACAAAGGTTAACTTTGCAAGATGGTAATTTATTAAATAAAATGGATATTAATTATATAAGAAATTCAGTAAAAGTATTAATAGATGCTTATGATGGTACAGTTAAATATTATATAACCGATAGAAATGATCCAATTATTATGGCATATCAAAAAATATATAAAGATTTATTTGTAGATAAAGATGTTTCAATTCCTGATGATATTAGCAGTCAATTTATATATCCAGAGTTTTTATATAATATACAGGCAGAAATAATTGAAAGATACCACAATGTTCAAACTGATGTGTTATATAGGGGTGATGATATTTGGTCAGTTGCAACACATAATAGTACAAAAGTATCAAATAAGGTAGGTACAGAAATATCACCATACTATGTTATGGTAAAACAAATAAATAAAGATGATGAAGAATTAGGGTTAGTGTTACCATATACACCATATAAAAAACAAAATATTACATCATATTTAATAGGAACGTATGAAAATGGTGCAGAAAAATTAACATTATATAAATATCCATCAGATAGCAATGTATTAGGACCAATGCAAATAGATACACAGTTAGAGCAAGATGAAAGGATATCAAGTGAAATAGAAAGCTTAAATGTAACAGGAACAAAATTAATTAAAGAAATGACTGTTATTCCAATTAATGACTCACTTCTTTATGTAGAACCAATATATCAGCAATACATTAATGAAGAAGATTCTACACCAATTTTGAAAAAAGTAGTTGTTGCGTCTGGAAATAAAGTAGCAATTGGAGATAGCATAAGTGAAGCATTAGATAATTTAGTGTCACAATATGCAGTAGATATAGAGGTAGAAGATACAGATGATATAGATGGATTAATAGAGGCTATTATAAAAGCTAATAATGACCTAAAGAAATCAAGCGGAAATGGAAATTGGGAAATGCTAGGAAAGGATATGTCAAAACTACAAGAGTTAATTACTAAACTAGAAACTATGAAAAAAGAAGAAGAAAAAAATAACAAAAATGAAACTAGCGATACAATAAAAAGTAATACAATTGATAATAATATAAATGCAACAATTATAGATTAATTATAAAGTTATTGTAAAATTTATACATATAGTATGTATAGCTTAAATAAATATTTCATGCGCTTTATAAAAAAATAAAATAATAAAATTAATAAAAAATAACAAAAAATTTTCTTTAAGGTATATACTTAAAGAAAATTTTTATATACTTATGATAGCAATAAAAAACTACAATGTCAAGGAAAAATAGAAAAGTTTTGTATAAATTTTTTGATTAAAATTTTTAAAAATCCTTTATTTTTTGAACTTTAAAAAATGCTTGTAATTTAGCGGAATCGCCAATTACAAGCATTTTTGCATTTTCTTTAAGTATATACCTTAAAGAAAACTTGCAAAGGAGGAAAAAGTGTTGAAAAACAAAGGAATAACGCTAATTGCGTTAGTAGTAACCATAGTGGTTTTATTAATATTAGCAGGTGTAAGTATAACAGCAGTATTTGGAGATAATGGAATAATAAGCGGAGCACAAAAGGCAAAGGATAAAACAGATGAAGCTGTAAAAAATGAAAGAAAAGATTTAACAGAACTTTTGGATGAACTAGATAGTATGTTAACAGGAGGAGAAGCAAAAAAAGTAACAGATAGTACGCCAAAAGAATTAGCAGGAAAAGGAACAGAAGAAGAACCATATTTAATAGAAAGTATAGAAGACCTAGTAACATTTTCTAACAATGTAAATGAAGGAAATAGTTATGAAGAAAAGGTAGTAAAACTAGGAATAAATCTAGATTTTAAGTCAAATTTGTCGTATGTGGATTATACAAGAACAGATTATGGGGATATAAATAAAGCAAATGGTACAGAAGAATTAAAAACAG
>CANQGW010000034.1 GCA_947623555.1 uncultured Clostridia bacterium | reverse complement strand
GAACACAGAAGTCAAGCTCCAATGTGCCGAAGATATTTGTAGGTTACCCTACCGAGAAAATAGGTTGTCGCCAGTTTATATATTCTCCGTTAGCTCAGTTGGTAGAGCGCTCGGCTGTTAACCGATAGGTCGTTGGTTCGAGTCCAACACGGAGAGCCATTTAAAAAGTAGATAATTTTAATTATCTGCTTTTTTTTAATTATATAACGACCTTTAGGTAGTTATAGCGAAGCTATTAACTGATAAAGAATGGAACTAATAAAAATATATTTAATAATTAGAAAAATATTAAAAGGAAATATTAAAAATGTTATTAAATTGTGTTGACATTAGGTAGTAAAATATGCTACAATAATCAATGTAGCATAGATGCGGATGTGGCGGAACTGGCAGACGCGCTGGTCTTAGGAACCAGTGCTAAAAGCGTGGAGGTTCGAGTCCTCTCATCCGCACCATTAAGGTTGAAATTTAAACAATTTCAACTTTTTTTATTTTTATTTAGCATTATTTAAAAGAAGTTTAACTTTATATTAAAGAATTTTCTTGAAAATTACTTGCTATTGTGTTATTATATATTAGTGGATTTTTAAAAAAAGCTATCGTATTAGTTTTTATATTATAGGAGGTAGGAAAACATGATAAAAAAACTAGCAAAATGCATTGGCGAATATAAAAAAGAAACTATTTTAACACCATTATTTGTAGGCATTGAATGTTCTTTTGATGTTATAATTCCATTTTTAATGGCATTTTTAATAGATAATGGTATAAATAAAGGGGATAGCAAAACAATTATTATTATAGGAATTTTGCTAATTATATGTTCATTTTTAGCAATATATACAGGAGTAAAATCTGGTGATTATGCAGCAAAGGCAACGGCTGGTTTTGCCAAAAATGTTAGAAAGAAAATTTATTATAATGTTCAAGACTTTTCTTTTTCAAATATAGACAAATTTTCTACTTCTAGTATTGTAACAAGGCATACTACAGATATTAACAATATTCAAATGGCATTTCAAATGATAATAAGAATGGCTGTAAGGGCACCACTTATGATCGTTTTTTCATTGGTAATGGCATTTGTTATTAATATAAAATTAGCATTAATATTTTTAGTATCAGTACCTTTACTAGGTTTGGGATTATATTTCATTGCTACAACAGCACACCCAATATTTGAACGTGCAATTACAATATATGATAAATTAAATAATACCGTTCAAGAAAATGTAAGAGGTATTAGGGTTGTAAAATCTTTTGTAACAGAGGATAAAGAAATAGATAAATTTTATAAAACCTCTGAACAAATATATAAAGAGTTTTCAAGAGCTGAAAGAATTGTAGCTTTAAATAACCCATTAATGCAATTTACAGTTGCAACTATAATTGTACTTCTTTCATGGTTTGGTGGTAAAGAAATTGTAATAAATAATTTAACAACAGGTGAATTTACTAGTTTAATAACATATGCACTGCAAATATTAATGTCACTTATGATGCTTTCTATGGTACTTGTTACAATTATGATTTCAAGAGCATCTGGTGAAAGAATTGTAGAGCTAATGGATGAAAAAAGTAATTTAACTAATAAAGAAAATGCAGTAGAAGATGTAAAAGATGGTTCTATTGTTTTTGATAATGTAAACTTTAGCTATGTAAATGATGAAAATAAGTTGTGTTTGAAAAACATAAATATAGATATAAAATCAGGAGAAACTGTTGGAATTATAGGAGGTACAGGTTCATCAAAATCTACTTTTGTGCAACTAATACCAAGACTTTATGATGTAACAAGTGGCTCTATTAAGGTTGGTGGAATTGATGTTAGGGACTACGACCTTAAAGCTTTAAGAAATCAAGTTGCGATGGTTTTACAAAAAAATGAACTATTTTCTGGAACTATTAAAGAAAACTTACGTTGGGGTAAAGAAGATGCAACTGACGAAGAAATAGAGCATGCTTGTAAATTAGCACAAGCAGATGAGTTTATTAAAACATTTCCAGAGGGATATAATACATATATAGAGCAGGGCGGAACAAACGTATCTGGTGGTCAAAAACAAAGATTATGTATTGCAAGAGCTTTGCTAAAAAAACCTAAAATACTTATTTTAGATGACTCTACAAGTGCAGTAGATACAAAAACAGATAGTTTAATAAGAAAAGCATTTAGAGAAAGTATTCCAAATACTACAAAAATTATTATAGCTCAAAGAATTTCATCAGTAGAAGATGCAGACAAAATAATAGTGTTAGATAATGGTACAATAAGTGGGGTTGGAACTCATGAAGAATTACTTGCATCTAACGAAATTTATAAAGATGTATATTATTCACAAGTAAAAGGAAGTAAAAAAGCTTAACAATAATTACAATTCCAAATAGCTTATATAAAGAAAGGAATGAGTAAATAATGGAAAACAAAATGAAGGCAAAAATAGATTTTAATGTTTTAAAAAGAGTAATGAAATATCTTACAAAAAACTATAAATTAAGAATATTTTTTGTTATAATTTGCCTTTTAGTAAGTACAGCTTCATCAGTTGCTGGAAACTTATATTTACAAACATTAATAGATGACTATATTGTTCCACTTGTAGGAACACAAAACCCTGTTTATACATCACTTATAAAAGCAATTATGACAATGATTTTTATTTATGGTATTCGGTGTAGTATCTGGATTTTTATCAAGCAGGCTAATGGTTAAAGTATCAGAAGGAACCTTAAAACAAATTCGTGATGAAATGTTTGTAAAAATGCAAAGGCTACCTATAAAATATTTTGATACACATTCACATGGAGACATAATGAGCCGTTATACTAATGATACAGATACATTAAGTCAAATGATTTCTCAAAGTATACCAGAAATTATATCTGTATTTACAACAATTATTGTTATATTTGTTTCAATGATAGTAACAAATATATATTTAACATTAGTTGTACTTGCATTTTTAGGAATAATATTACTTGTAACAAAATTTATGACATCAAGAAGCGGAAAGTATTTTTTAAAACAACAAGAGGCTGTTGGTAAATTAAATGGTTACATAGAAGAAATGATAAATGGTCAAAAGGTTGTAAAGGTTTTTTGCTATGAGGAAAGAGCAAAGGAACGTTTTGACAAGCTAAATGAAGAATTATCACAAAATGTATATAATGCAAATAAATTTGTTAACTGTATAGGGCCAGTAAATGGAAACCTTGGAAACACACTATATGCCGTAATAGCAATAGTTGGAGGCTTGCTTGCTGTTAATGGAATAGGAAATGTTACAGTAGGTTTAATAGTTGCATTTTTACAATTAAGTAGAACTTTTATAAGACCTATTAACCAAGTTTCTCGTCAATTAAACTCAATTGTTATGGCAATTGCAGGAGCAAAAAGAATATTTGAATTTATGGATGAAGATCCAGAAACAGATAATGGTTATGTTACATTGGTAAATGTAAAAGAAGAAAATGGAAAATTAGTAGAAACAACTGAAAGAACAGAAAAATGGGCTTGGAAGCATCCTCATTCTGATGGAAGGTTAGAATATATTGAACTTAAAGGGCATATTGAATTATCAGATGTAGATTTTGCATATGAAGAAGATAAAACTGTGTTACACGACATTAGCTTATATGCAAAACCAGGTCAAAAAATTGCATTTGTTGGTGCAACAGGTGCTGGAAAAACCACTATTACAAACTTGTTAAACCGTTTTTATGATATTGAAGATGGAAAAATAAGATATGACGGAATTAATATTAATAAAATAAAGAAGGATGACTTAAGATTATCACTTGGTATGGTTCTTCAAGATACCAACCTTTTTACAGGAACTATTAAAGATAATATTAAATATGGAAGAGATGACGCAACAGATGAAGAAGTAATAGAGGCAGCAAAGCTTGCTAATGCACATGATTTTATAATGAGACTTCCAAATGGCTACGATACAGAGCTTTCTGGAGATGGTGCAAGCTTATCACAAGGGCAAAGGCAGCTTTTAGCAATAGCAAGATGCGCACTTTGTGATCCACCTGTAATGATATTAGATGAGGCAACATCAAGTATAGACACTAGAACAGAAAAAATAGTGCAAGATGGAATGGATAAGCTAATGGATGGAAGAACAGTATTTGTAATAGCTCATAGGCTTTCAACTGTTAGAAATGCAAAAGCAATTATTGTATTAGATCACGGAAGAATTATTGAAAGAGGAACCCATGATGATTTAATAGCACAAAAAGGACAATATTATAAATTATATACCGGTGCTTTTGAATTAGAATAATTATAAAAAACAATTTATATTCTTATTTATATTCTTGTTTTAAAATTCTTAATTAAAAAGGAGAAAGCAGGGAAAGCAATGCTTATCCCTGCTTGTTTTTTGGCACTCTTGCTTCATTTAATCCTAATATGATGGTTATTAAACCATATCACACAAGGCTTCAATTTAGCAATCACCAGTCAGTGTAGATGTCTATCGTGTTAGGTACTTCACAATAGTCGTAGACCTTCCCCATTCCAAGGGACGTCTCGACAATTGTTCCTTTTGAAAGCTCCATTGAAGCTACACAAATGTAGCCATCAGCGTCACGGATAAGTCCTTGCTCATCTACATGACGCCCAGGAATGTCAAGACCACCACCTGGAAGAACACTTTGAGAATACCAAGTTTCGTCATGCCCGTTATACTGAATTCTACCTGCAGAACGGGTAAGTACAATACCATTTGATGAACCTTCCTCAAAATAGGAGGCTGCTCGAACTTGCGCTGCAGCAGCAGCTTCAGCCTCTTGCTTTTCTGCCTCTTCTTGAGCATAAGCTTCATCAACTGCAACTAATGTAGAATCTACTGCATTTTCTGATTTAGTAATTGATACATTCAAATTAGATAAATGATTAAAAATTTTGCTTAAAGAATTTTTTGTATCTTGTTCGAATGTCATAGAATTTTTATGAGCAGTAATCAAATTACTATAAGCTTCTTTCCAATTACTAATGTGATTTTTGAGAGATTTAACAACATTTAACATGTTGTCTACTTCACTAGTTACATATTTTAGTATTTCTTCAGCTTCAGGAATGCTATTACAAAGTTTTGCTCTTACTAATGCTACGCTCTTTAAGTGGAAATACCTAAATGACAAACCAAAATTTATGCTATGTATATTATTATAATGACTTTGAAGTGAATTTTTTGCCACTTGGACTTCAGTTGCTGAATTTAACACTTTTTGAGCATTAGATTTTGTTTCAGAAGCAGCACTTTTAGCATTTTTTGCTTCGGCTTGTGCATTAGCAGCTTCTTCGTTGGCAATGGTAGCTTGAGTTAAAGCTTCTTCTTTAGGTTCATAGTCTGGTGCAACATCAGCTTTTTCCTGTGCGTCAGATGCTTTTGCTACTACATCTTGCACTCTACTTTCAACCTCTTGCGTCAATTCTGTTGCAGAATTTTGATCAATAACAGATTGTTTAGCAAGGACTGATGAGTATTTGGAATTTGTGACTATGCTACTTGTTAGAGGAGCTACTGTATAAGTATAATTAGTATCTGCTTGATAGTATAAATTATGTGCAACCTCTACTTTAGCTTGAACCTTCTCAAGAATTTCTGCAATTGCAGCATTTCTGGTCTGAATGTACTGGACGATGGAACAACAAAATAGACCCAACAATAATACGCTAGAGCATATTATTGCTATAATAGACCTCCTACTTTTCCGTCGTACCTTTAGATGTTGTGGGTGTGCCATGTTTTTTGTTCTCCTTAATGTTTTATTTAGACATAAAAAATGTCCATAAAATTATTATACCATATTTTTACTATTATTGGCAAGCATTTGACAAAATTATGTTAACACAATATATTTTTATGTTTGAAAATGCTTGTTATATTAATATATGTAAGCATATACCCTCCTATTTACAAAATACCATACAGGGTATATAATTTAAAATGGTGGTGATAATATGGAAAAAAAGTGTTGTAAAAAAACACATAGAGGTGAGGAAGAGAAAAAAAGTATTAACAATAGAATAAGCAGAATAGAAGGACAGTTAAAAGGTATTAAAAGAATGATAGCAGAAGATGCTTATTGTAATGATGTTTTAGTACAACTATCTGCTATTGAGAATTCTGTTAAAAGTTTATCTAATCATATACTAGAAAATCATTTATATAGCTGTGTAACTCAAGACCTAGAAAATGGTAATTTAGAAATATTAGATGAATTGATAAATTTATTTAAAAAATTTAGTAATTAATAGGAGGAAAAAAGCTTATGGGATTTACATTTGAAAGAACTGTAAATTATTATGAAACAGACAAAATGGGTGTTGTGCATCATTCTAATTATATTAGATATATGGAAGAAGCAAGATGCCAATGGCTAAATAGTATAGATATGCCATTTGGAACACTAGAAAAAAACAACATAACAATTCCTGTATTAGGAGTAAGCTGTGACTATAAATACCATGCTACATTTGAAGATACAATAGTAATTTCATTATATATGAAAGAATACAATGGTGTAAGAATGACAGTTGGTTACGAAATGAAAGACAAAAAAACAGGAAAAGTATTTTTAACAGGTGAAACAAGGCATTGCTTTACAAATAAAGAATTAAGACCAATTAACTTAAAAAAACATGCACCAGAGTTTAGCAATAAATTTCAAAAGTTATTAGATGAAAATTAAAATATGCCAAAAAAATGGCAAAGAAAGGAAGAAAAATTATGAAAGAAACAATTATCAAAGTAAAAGGAATGGTATGTAATGGATGTGAAAACAGAGTGCAAAACGCTCTAAAAACAATTAATGGAGTAGAACAAGTAGTAGCAGACCATAATAAAGGAATAGTAACAGTTACTTCAAAAGAAGAAGTAACAAAAAATGTAATGGAAGAAAAAATTGAAGATATTGGATTTGAAGTTGTAAAGGAAGATTAAATTATGAAAAAAATAATTTTATCTATAGATGGAATGACTTGTAGTGCTTGCTCAAATGGGCTAGAAAAATATTTAAATAAACAAAACGGTGTAAAAAATGCATCAGTTAATTTAGTAATGGCAAATGCTAGCATTGAATATGATGAAAAAGTGCTAAATATAGAAAAATTAGAAGAATTTGTTAAGCAAGCAGGTTTTAAAAGTTTAGGAGAATTTAAAGAAATAAAGTTTGAAACAAAAACCAAAAAAGAAAAGATAAAATTTATAATATTTACAGTACTTGCAATTATTCTAATGTATATTTCAATGGGTCACATGGTGGGGTTACCAATACCAAAAATATTAGACCCTCATACAAATGCAGTTAACTATACTATATTGCTATTTTTACTAACAATAGCATTTATGGTGTATGGTTTTGATATTTTAAAAAATGGTTATAAAAACCTAATTCATAAAACACCTAACATGGATACATTAGTAGGAATAGGTGTAATTAGCAGCTTTTTATATAGCATATATGGAATGTATATGATTATTAAAGGCAACCATAGTTATACTATGAATTTGTATTTTGAATCATCTGCTATAGTTATTTATTTTATTAAATTAGGAAGATATATAGACGGAATTAGTAAAGATAAAACAAAAGAAGCAATTCAAAAGCTAGTTACAATAACACCAGAGAGGGCTGTTATAAAAAAGGATGGTAAAGAAAAAGAAGTTACACTTGACGAAGTAACTAAAGGAGATATAGTAATATCAAAACCAGGTGAAAAAATTGCTGTAGATGGAGAAATAGTTTCAGGAAAAGCACATTTAGATGAATCGTTTATTACTGGTGAAAGTAAGCCTGCATCAAAAGAAAAGGGCAGCAAAGTAATTGCAGGAAGTATGAATTATGACGGATATATAGAATACAAAGCAGAAAAAATAGGAAAAGAATCAACCATATCAGAAATAGTAAAACTTGTTGTAGAGGCAAGTAACACAAAAGCACCAATAGCAAAAATGACAGATAAAGTATCAGGTTATTTTGTTCCAGCAGTTATGCTAATTGCTATAATTACATTTGTAGTTTACCTATTAATAGATCAAAGCATTAGCATAGCAATTTCTACTTTTGTAACAATATTAGTTGTTGCATGCCCATGTAGTTTAGGGCTAGCAACACCACTTGCAATTGTAGTAAGTGAGGGCTTATGTGCTGAAAATGGTATTTTGGTAAAGAAAAGTGAAATACTAGAAACTGCTAAAAAAGTAAACACAATAGTATTTGATAAAACAGGCACTTTAACTTATGGAAAATTAAAAATTGCCCAAATACTAAATTACAGTGATTTAGAAGAAACTAAATTATTACAATTAGTGGGAAGTTTGGAAGGTAAAACTTCACATCCAATAGGAAAAGCATTTACAGATTATATGGAAGAACATAATATAAGTTCGTTAAATGTAGAAGAGTTTGAAAACATAGCTGGTTTTGGAATTGTGGGAAAAGTAGAAGCGGAAGAAATAATAGTAGGAAATGCAAAAATACTTGAACAATACCAAATAGAAAATAAATATTTAAATGATGAACAAAAATTATCTATGCAAGGAAATAGCATTGTATATGTAGTTAAAGCAAAACAAATAATTGCATTAATTGGAGTAAATGATGTAATAAGAGAAAATGCAAAAGAAGTAATTAGCTATTTAAATAAAGCGAATATACAAACTATAATGTTAACAGGCGACAATAAAGAAACAGCAGAAAAAATTGCAAGTCAGTTAGGTATAACAAAAGTTATTTCTAATGTATTGCCATCTGAAAAAGCAAAAACCATTAAAGAATTAAAAGAAGAAAACAAATTTGTAATGATGTGTGGAGATGGCATTAATGATAGCCCAGCACTAGCAAGTTCAGATATAGGTGTTAGTGTAAATAGTGGAACAGATATTGCAATGGATTCATCAGATGTAATTTTAACAAGCAATAATTTAAATAGTATTGTTAAATTAATAAATATTAGTAAAAAAACTATAAGAAATATTAAACAAAACCTATTTTGGGCATTTTTCTATAACTGCCTAATGATACCAATTGCAATTCGGAATATTAAAACCATTTGGAATTTCAATTAACCCTATGATAGCAAGTATAGCTATGGTATTTAGTAGTATTACTGTAATATTAAATGCTTTAAGGTTAAAAAATATAAAGTATAATAATTAAAAATATAAATTATACTAATTAAAATTACATGAAATTATAAAAAAAATTTTCTTTAAGGTTTATACTTAAAGAAAATTTTTATATATTTATGATAGCAATAAAAACCTACAATGTCAAGGAAAAGTAAAAAAGTTCTATATAAATTTTTTTTCGAAAAAATTAAAAAATTTCTTCTTTTTTGAACACAAAAAAATGCTTGTAATTGAGCGGATGAGCCACTTACAAGCATTTTTGTATTTTCTTTAAGTATAAACCTTAAAGAAAAAATTCAAAGGAGGAAAAAACATTGAAAAACAAAGGAATAACGTTAATAGCATTAGTAGTAACAATAATAATATTACTAATATTAGCAGCTATAAGCATAACAGTAATATTTGGTGAAAATGGAATAATAGAGCAGGCACAAAGAGCTGCAGATGAAACAAATGAACAAACAGGACAAGAGCAGCAAGATATGGGAGGAATACAAGGCATAATAGATGATGTTACAAAATCAAAACAACAACCACAAATAAAAAATAGTATGGGAAAAGTATTAAGTTCAAGTAGCAATACAACAGTTTATGATGAATATAATAATCCAGTAGAGGTGCCAGCAGGTTTTGCAATAGTACCAAATGGAAAAAGTAATGTAGAGTACAAATATACAAATACACCGGACCATATACCATCAGTACAAGATGGAATAGTAATAACAGATGAAATAGGAGAAGATGGAACAAGTAGTGGTAATGAATTTGTATGGATACCAGTAGGAACAATAAAAAATAAATCAGGAGATAAAAATGGACCAACCACAACTATAACATTAGGAAGATATACATTTGCTGATGATGGAACACCGTCAGAGCCAAAAACAGATGGAACAGAAATTAATCATCAGTTTACAGAATATAAAAGTGATGAGCATACATATAGTAATACACCAGCAAAAGATATAGAAGCTTTTAAAGCAAGTGTAAGTGGATCAGAAGGAAAGGGTGGCTATTATTTAGCAAGGTACGAGGCAAGTTATGGAGGACCAGATAGTCCGTTAAGTAAGCCATCAACTGGAAAACCATCAACTGATGACGGAGAAATATATGCACCGGGTACAGCTGGTCAAATAGGTCAGTTATGGAATAATATTTCACAACCAGATGCGGCAAAAGCATCACAAAATATGTATAATAGCCCTAATTTTGAAACTGATTTAACAAATAGTTATGCATGGGATACAGCAATAGTATTTATACAAACATATTCAGGATATTCAGGTGATAGGGCTTATTCTCAAGAATATGGACCAACATTTAGTAAAACTTTAAGAAATACAGGGTCGGATGAAAACCCAGATAAAGTATGTAATATCTATGATATGGCGAGTAATTGCCACGAGTGGACAACAGAATCTGGTGGCGAGGGTCGTCATGCATATGTTCCTCGTGGAGGAGACTACTTGGGGGGAACTGAATCTGCGTGTGATCGTTCGGGCTGGCAGAACCAAATTTTAAGGTTTGGTTCTTTTCGACCTGTACTTTATATGAGTGGCGCTGGTAATGGAAATAATCAAACAACATTAAAACAACCACAAATACAAAGTAGTATGGGACGAATATTAAATGCAGATAAAAATACAACAGTTTATGATGCATATAATAACCCAGTAGAGGTACCGGCAGGATTTCTAATATTACCAAATGGTGCATACAACACCATAGAATATAATTACTATGAACATGATGAATATGGATATCAAACTCATATACCAACGGTACAAGATGGAATAGTAATACAAGATGGAGAAGGAAATCAATTTGTATGGATACCAGTAGGAAAAATAAAAAATAAATCGGGTGATAAAAATGGATTAACTACTACTATAACATTGGGAAGATATGATTTTAACTATACTGATGGTGCTCCAATAGTACGTAATAATGATACTACAAAAGAAGAAACAAAAAATAATCATTCAAGGGCTAATGCACCAGCAAAAGATATAGAAACATTTATAAGTAGTGTAAATAAAAAGGGAGGTTATTATTTAGCAAGATATGAAGCAAGTTACGGGGGACCAAACAAGCCATTAAGTAAGCCATCAATGGGAGAACTACAGGTATCATATTATGGAAAGGAATATGCACCAAGCACAGATGATCAAATCGGTATGCTATGGAATAATATTTCGCAGCCAGATGCGGCAAAGGCAGCACAAAATATGTATAATAGCCCCAATTTTGAAAGTGATTTAACAAATAGTTATGCATGGGATACAACACTAGCATTTCTACACTACTATAGTAGGGACGAACGTTATGCATGGCAAACAACAACTAATAGACGATTAGGAAATACAGGAGAAAGAACAGAGCCAACTAATACAACAGATAAAGTATGCAATATCTATGATATGGGAAGTAATTGCGACGAGTGGACAACAGAAACTGCATACCGGGGTGGGTTGGGATGCGCCTTGCAGTGACCGTGGAGCTGGAGTGTCGAATGGCACGATGCCGACTTACGCTTGCTGCGCTTTGGGGATCGAGTACAGGAGTCCTGACAGATCTTTCCGACCAATACTTTATATAAATGGCACTTAAAACTGATATAATGATAGTATACAAACCTTCTAAATTTTAAATTATGTAAATTTATAACTTTGCGTGAATGTAAATAATTTGACAAACCATTTAGAGAGACTGTATAATATGGTGTGTGAAATATAAAAGCACACCATATTTTTGTGCCACTAAAGGAGGAATAAAAATGAA
>CANQGW010000033.1 GCA_947623555.1 uncultured Clostridia bacterium | reverse complement strand
ATTAAAAAATGCTATTTGATTTACTTAAAATACAAAAATTAAAAATTAATGATTAAAAAATTAATAAGAATATGCACTCTCAATTTATGCATATTCTTATTTAACTATATTATTTTTTCTATGTCAATTACTTTCGTATGTCAAACTTCGACATTTTTTGATATTTTCCAAAATTATACAAAATTTCTCACACTCTCACGTACTCAAATTTAACATTCGCTTCTACATAAGTCAGTGCTACTTCTTCATATAAAGTATGGCTCTAAAAGAGAAAAAGACATTATGGTCGGTCGGAATTACTCCTTGGCGAAAAGCCGGGTAAAGAGCATACAGGTCGTACCCTCCACGAAAAACGTTCGGAATACTTCTGTTCGGACCGCTCTCCGTTGTCCATTCTGCACAACAATTTTTCATACCATAGATATTACATACTTTATCTGTTGTATTAGTATCTCCTGTTGATCTCTCCCCTGTATTTTCTAATGTTGTTTTAGTTGATGTTTCCCTTGAATATTTTTCTTTTCCTGAATATGTTTGTATAAATACAATTGCTGTATCCCATGCATAACTGTTTGTTAAATCACTTTCATAATTACCATTTTGAGGATACATATTTCTTGCTGCCGTTGCGGCGTTTGGTTGTGTTATATTATTCCATAACTGACCTATTTGACTATCTGTGTGTGGTGCATATTCCTCTCCTTTATTTTCCGCTTGTACGCCCGTTGATGGCTTACTTAATGGCTTATTTACTCCACCATAACTTGCCTCGTATCTTGCTAAATAATAGCCACTCTTTCCTTCTGGTCCACTTACACTTGATTTAAAAGCTTCTATATCTTTTGCTATAGTATTTTTATATTCAGGGTTGTGATTTGATGAAGTATCCTCTGTATAAGAGCCTTCATATTCTGATGGTGTTCCATCATCATTAAAATTATATCTTCCTAATATTATTGTTGTAGTTGGTCCATTTTTTTCATCTGATTTTTTATTGTTTATTGTTCCTACTGGTATCCATACAAATTCATTTCCGCTACTTGTTCCATCTGCTCCTATTTTATCTGTTATTACTATTCCATCTTGCACTGATGGAATATGTTCTTCTGTATCTGTATATTTATACTCTACATAATTTTTTCCGTTTGGTACTATTGCAAAACCTGCTGGAACCTCTACTGGGTTATTATATTCGTCATATACTGTTGTATTGCTATATCCATTTAATACTCTTCCTATAATATTTTTTATTTGTGGTTCTTTTAATATTGGTGGATCATTGCCGTCATCTACTGTTCCTCCACCAGTTTCTACATTTGTATGCTCATCTATTATGCCTTGAATACCCTGCATATCTTCCTGCTCTTTTTCTACTTCTTCATTTGTTTCATCTGCTGCCCTTTGTGCCTGCTCTACTATTCCATTGTCACCAAATATTACTGTTATACTTACACCTGCTAATATTAATAAAACCACTATGGTTACTACTAATGCAATTAGCGTTATTCCTTTGTTTTTCAATGTTTTTTCCTCCTTTGCAACTTTTCTTTAAGGTATATACTTAAAGAAAATACAAAAATACTTGTAATTAGCTGTTCCGCTTAATTACAAGCATTTTTTTGTGTTCGAAAATTGAGGAATTTTTAAAAATTTTAATCAAAAAATTTATACAAAACTTTTCTATTTTTCCTTGACATACTTGGCTTTTATTGCTATCATAAGTATATAAAAATTTTCTTTAAGTATATACCTTAAAGAAATTTTTTTGTCTTTTTATTCTAATTTTATACTTTTTAAATATTTTGAATTATATTGCAAATACTAACAAAAAGAAACTAAATTTTTTCTTTTTTTAAATATTTTTTAAGGTGACAATTATGAATCAAATTTTAATACAAAAATCAAAGCCAGTTCTTAAAGCAAAATTTAATAGTGAAATATCATTTATTGAAAATGATGTAAATTTATTGAATAATAGAAAAGAAAATACAATTTTAAAATTCATAACTAAAAACAGATACCCTATTCAATTTTTTGTTTCTGCAACAATTGCTATAATATTTATTTTTATACTAGTTAATCATATTTATAAAATAAAAGAAAATGAAAAAATATCTAAAAAATTATTAAATAACTATTCCCTCATTACTTTATATCAAAACCAAGAGGATGATTTTAATATAGAAAAACAGTCTACTATTGTAGAAAATCCATTTGTAATAGGTATTATAAAAATACCATCTATAAATTTAAATTACCCTATTTTGTCTGAAAGTAATAAGGATTTACTAAAAATATCTTTATGCAGATTTGCAGGTCCAATGCCAAATGAATATGGTAATTTATGTATAGCTGGGCATAATTTTGTAGATAATAAATTTTTTAGTAACTTGGCTGAATTAGAAATTAAAGACTTAATTGAAATATATGATTTGCATGGTCAAAAAATAGATTATGTAGTATTTAATAAATATGAAGTAAAACCTACTGACTTTTCTTGTGCAAACCAAAATACAAAAGAAAGAATTATTACTTTAATTACATGTAATAATGTAAATGGGAAAAGAACTGTTGTACAAGCCAAACCAAAAAATAACTCCTAGCATAAGGAGTTATTTTTTTATAATTATTAAATATTTTTATAATTTTTAATTTTTACAAAAGCATAAATAGCTGATACTATACAAACAGCAATAAATACAAATAATGCTGTATCTTCTGCTACACCTGTTTGTGGTAAAGAGCTATTAGTTTGTGTATTATTAACAGTTTCTTCTGAATTAGTAATTGGAACAGTATTGTTTTGAATTGGTAACTCTGTATTGTCTGTATTATTTGTAGGTTGTGCTTCATTTACTGGTGTTTCATTTACTATATCAAGATTAAGTGGGTTATCATCAGTAGCATATACGCTAGATACCATTACTAATAAAAAAGCAATAATTAGAGCAAATACTATAATATAATTTTTATTTTTCATTGTCATTTCTCCTTTTTCTTTTGATATTTATATTATTATTTGTGAAATTAGAAAAAATATACATATTTTTTTCTATTTCGCATTTATTTTATACTTACTTTTATAAATAGTCAAGTTTTTTATTAAAATTTTTAAAAATTTGTTATATTTTTTCGAAAAATTAAAAATTTTGTTATTTTATATCAATAATTTTATACATTAAATCTAAATAAAACTACATCTCCATCTTGCATTATATAATCTTTTCCCTCTAACCTCATTAATCCTTTTTCTTTTACACTGTTTATTGAGCCTTCTTTTACTAAATCATTGTATGATACAATTTCTGCTCTTATAAAACCTCTTTCAATATCACTATGAATTTTTCCAGCTGCTTGTGGTGCTTTTGTACCTTTTTTTATTGTCCATGCCCTTACTTCTGGTTCACCAGCTGTTAAAAATGACATTAAACCAAGTAAATCATAACTTGCCTTAATTACTTTGTTTAACCCTGATTCATCAAGTTCAAGAGCTTCTAGCATTTCTTTTTGTTCTTCTGCATTTAAGCTTGCTAATTCTTCTTCTATTTTTACACAAAGAGGTATTACTTGTGCATTTTCTTGTTTAGCATATTCTATAACTTGCATTACTTTATTATCTGTTTGTACTTGCGAAAGCTGATTTTCCGATACATTTGCTACATATAATATTGGTTTCATTGTTAAAAGGAAAGCATCTTTTATTAATAACTTTTCATCTTCGTTTAAGTTTAATGCTCTAGCAGGCTTTCCCTGTTCTAAACAACTTTTTACTTTTTCTAGCAAATCAATTTCTTCTTGATATTTTTTGTCTGCTTTTAACTTCTTTTTTGCATTATCAAGTCTTTTTTCAACTGTTTCCATATCTGCAAAAATAAGTTCTAAATTAATTGTTTCAATATCACGAACAGGATTAATACTTCCATCTACATGAACAATATTAGAATCTTCAAAACATCTTACTACTTCTATGATGCTATCTACTTCTCTAATATGTGATAAAAACTTATTTCCTAGTCCTTCTCCATGGCTTGCACCCTTTACTAATCCTGCAATATCTACAAACTCTATTACTGCGGGGGTTACTTTTTGTGGGTTATATATTTGCGCTAATTTTTCTAGTCTTTCATCTGGTACAGCTACTACACCTACGTTTGGTTCTATTGTACAAAAAGGGTAGTTAGCACACTCTGCCCCTGCTTTAGTAATTGCATTAAACAAAGTGCTTTTACCAACGTTTGGAAGGCCTACAATTCCCATTTTCATAGTATTTTCTCTCCTATTTATTATTTACTTTTCAGTATTATTTTCATTAGCTATTTCGTTTGGCTTTGTTTGTGTGTTATTTTCCACAGTGTTGTTAGTTTCTTCTACATTATTAGTTTGCTGTGTATTTTGAACATTGTTTTCTTGCTGGTTATTAACTTGTGTATTGTTTTGAACTTCATTATTATTAGTTTGGTTATTAGTTGTTTGCGTATTTATTACAACATTATTAATTTGTGTATTTTGTTGTTCGTTTTGAACTACATTGTTTTGTACATTTTGAGTAGTAGTATTAGCATTTTGCACATTAGTTTGCTGATTATTTGTTGGATTTTGTACTGCTGGTTTATATGTTCTCCATGGGTTGCTTGTATCTGGGTCTGTTGGATCCCACCATTTTAAATTTCCCGGTGCATTTGAAATTTTTTGTGTTGTTGGTTTACCTAGTGGTCCCGGATTTGAACTTGAATAAAATTCTACTGCTGTTCCTACTGATACATTGTCATAAATCCATTTTGCATCTCTTGTAGTAAGCCTAATACATCCCATAGAGGCTTTTGTTCCTAATTTATCATAAGCCCAATATTCTAGCGAATGATTATTTTTTTCTAGATAAGGAACAGAGTGAAATAATATATTTCCCACAATTTGACTGCAATAATGTGCCCAAACATCTCCAAACATATGGCACCAAGTTATTTTTGCTGGTATATTGTATACTCCAGATCTTGGTGTTTCTGTACCTGTTGAACATACAAATGCTTTAACAGGTACTGTATATTTACCGTTTTTGTCGTATGTATATATATTAACAACTTGTGCATTATAATTTACTTTAATATAATATTTATTTTTAGTATTTGTTGTTTTATTTTCCTTCTTTTTTGCTTCTTCAACTTCTTTTTTATTTATCTCTTTTAACTCTTCTTCTGTTTTATTTGTTGTATTTGTTAATGTTTCTATGTTAACATCATCTTCTTCTGTATTTTCAACATTTAAAGCTTCCTTACTATTTGTTGTGATTTCTTTTTTATACTCTGCTATTACAAAAACAATTGCAACAGTTAGGGTGATTATAACAAAAATAGTAATTAAACTAATCCAAATCACTTTATTAGTAGCAATGGCTAATAATTTTTCTTTTAAGTTCTTCACTGTTTTATTTCATCCTTTCGTGAAAAATATACTTTAATATTTTTATTTTTGATGCCTATATATAATTTACTCACCATTATACTTTATCACATACATATTTATTTTGCAAGTGCTGAATTAAAATATAATAAAAACCCCTGTAGATTTTTATTACTATCATAAATATAAAAAAATTTTCTTTAAGTATAAACCTTAAAGAAAATTTTTTGGTTTTATTTATTTAAAATACACTAACTATTTTTATGACTTATTACTTACATTAATCTTTTTTACAGCTACATTTAATTCTCTTGTTACAATATTTTGAATTTGAGCAATTTGGTTCTCGTCTAGCTTATTTTCACATTTAACTATTACACTTACATTTCCGTTGTTTATAAATACAACTACATCAGCAAAATCTTTTGTTTTTATTAAATTTTCAGCTATCATAATTGCATTTTTTTCTTGATTAATATTTTTTATTTCTTTTTGTGCTGATTCTTTTTCCTCTTGACTTAAGCCTTCTGATTCTAATATTTTTTGATAGTTTTCTAGCATTTGTGAATACATGTTGTCCCTATCTAGTCTAGACTGCGTAAAATAATCGTCTTGCTCTGGTTCTACTTGCGTATTTTCCTCTACTACATTAGTATTTGTTTTAGATGTTTCAGTATTAGTAGATGTTTGCGAAGTGCTATTTTCTAACGTGTTTGAATTGACTTGATTTGCATTTACTAATGTGGCATCTCCTATTGATGCCATTTCTTCAGTGTCTGCTAAACTGCTAGTTGGAATTAAATTTTTTTGTTCATTAGTAAAGTTTAAATAGCCTGCTGTTATTAGCATAAGTGCTATTACAAAAATAATAACTTGGTTTTTTTTAAAATTTTTCATGTTTAATTTTCCTCCATTTTTTTATTATTAGCTTGCCATAGTAAAAACTTGAACTTTGTGTGAAGATATTCCTGTTACTGCCTCTACAGCTTGAATAATATTAGCTTTTACTGTTGCATTTCCTGCACCTTGCGCAGTAATAATTGCTCCTTCTATTTTAGGGCTTATAATACTTTGTGTAATAGGTATTTTGCTGCCATTTGCTTCTTGATATATAATTTCTTTGCTTACTTCTGTTTCTGTTACTTTTCTTGTACCACCGCTTGTGTCCTGCTCTTGAGTGTCTGTTTGAGATGTGTCCTCATTATATAGTGGTACTGTTTGACTTGTTTGAGAATATGTAATTAATACTTTTACATTTCCTACTCCTTCTATATTTCCTAAAATTTGTTCTAATTGAGTGGAAAGTGCATCATTTTGTAAATTAGAAGAAGCCACTGTGCTAACATTTTCATCTGCTAATTTTTTGTTTGGATCACTTGCAGGTTCTTGTTTTTTATTACCTCCATTCCAAATAACATTAATAATAATTAATGTTACTATTAAAATAACTAAAAACACTGCTAAATTTTCTATTTTCTTTTTATTTTCCATTCCTTCTGTTTTTGTAAAGATTTGTTTTAGTTTATCCTTTAACATATTCTATCTACCTCCTTTTTAATTAATTTGAATATTTTTTTCATCTATTTCATACACTGTGCTTAAATACTTTTTTAACTCATTTTTTTCTTTTTCAGATACTGTTTCTTTTTTAGATGTAGTTTTATTTGTGGTATTGGCTTGCTCATTTTTTATTTCAACTTTAACTTCGTTTACAATTTCTACTTTGTTATTTTTTTCATCTGTTTGCTGTTTTTCTATAGTTAAGTTAATTTGTTTTATAGAGTAACTTTCATCACCTTCTATTTCTAAAACAATGTCATTTACTTTATATCCCTTTTGACTTATTTTTTCCTTCATGTCATTTTTTAGGCTTGTTTCATAAATGCTTCTAATTTGACTTTCTTGGCTTTCATTTAAATTGTTATAATTATTAGCACTGTATGCTTGTATGTATTCATTTAAGTCAAACATGTTGGATACCTTTAAATCCTTTTTTGTAATTTTGTTAATTACCGGTGACACTATTGAAAAAAGAATATAAACACCAATTACAACTTTTATATATTTTTTTGAATTACCTTCTGGCAAAATCATTTCTATTATAGTGCTAATTATAACTGCAACAATTATGCCTTGAATCCAATTACTTATCCATTCCATTTCTTACTGTTCCCTTCAATAATTTATCGATACATTAGCCCACTATTAGTAATTTTTACTACTAATGTAATTCCAACAATTAACATTACAGAAACGCCACATATTATAGCCAGCAACATTTTAAAAGTATTTCCCATTTCTTCTAATAGTTTTACTATTTTTTCATCTGCAATGGGCTGGCATATAGCACCTGCTAAATAGTACAGTCCCATCAAAATAGCTAATTTTATAATTGGGGCAATACAAATTCCTATAACTATAACTACCCCCACTATTCCAAGTGCATTTTTTAAAACATTACTACAACCTATAACTGTATCTACTGCATCACCTAAAATTTTGCCTACTACTGGAATAAAGCTAGAAACTGCCGCCTTTGCAGTTTTGGCTGTAACACCATCTACTGTGCTACTTAAACTTCCTTCTACTGATATTATTCCTACAAATAAGGTTAAAGCAATTCCAAGTACCCACACTACAGTTGAATTAAAAAATTTAGAAAGCTTGTCTACTTGTATTTTGCTTGAAATTTTAGAAACAATATTTAGTGCTGTTGATATTAATACAAATGGAATTAGTATTCCAGTAATAAAGTTGCCAATAAAGGTAATAATAAAAAGTATTATTGGTTCTAGCAAGCTTGCAGATGCAAAATTTCCTGTTGTTAACATTAATGTAATTAATAAAGGAACTAAACTGTTCATAAAGCCAGTTAAATTTTGAATACTTGTTTTAACCATATTAATAATGTCTGCAAAATTTCCCATAATTAGGGTAACAATTAATATATACTGAACATAGTAAGTAATTTGAGAAACGCTTTTATTTTCTAACCCTTCACTAATACTTTTTAAAATACTATGAATTATAATAATAACAATAATGCTTCCTAGCACAGTTATACAACTTACTATTTCTTTTCCTAAAATTTTGGTTATGGCTTTTATAAAAAAAGTGTTATCTATATTGCCTGTAATAGCTGATGTAAAAAGGTCATTTAAGTTAATATCCTCAAAAGTATCTTCTGTATATTTTTGTGCTTCTTTAATAAATCCAGAAATGTTTAAGCTATCTTTTTGGTCTTGCAAAATTTCTTCTTGTGAAGTATCAGAAGCAAAACAAAGTGAATTTATGAAAAATATAAATATAAATATTGTAATTATTAATTTATATATTTTATTCATTTGTAAACCTTTTAAACTTAATTCCTCCTAACTAAAATTATGGTAAAATTTTTATAATTGTTTCTAAAAGGCTAGCAATTATAGGAATAGACATTGAAATAATTATTACTTTTCCACCTAAATCTACTTTGTTTGCAATTGCAGTTTCACCGAGTATCTTTGCAAATACTAACAGCAAATTCTGTTAAAAACGCAATTCCTGTAATTTTAATTAAAAGAATTAAAAATTCGTTATTTATTGCCGTTTTACTTGATAAGTTATTTAACAGATTTATAATTGCCCCCATCTTGTCCATAATTAGTGATATAATTAGCACTCCTGCTATTAAAGAAACATATAATGCAAATTCTGGACGATACTGCTTTATAATAACAAGTACAATTAAGGCAATTAGCCCTATTCCTATTATTTTGATTATGTCCATTATATTTCTCCTTTTGCACTTTTAGTTTATAAACCAAACATGGTTCTTACACTTGTAAAAAGGTTGCTAATTTCTTTAATAACTAAAGTAAGCACAATAATTAAACCGGCAAGTGTAGTCATCATGGCTTGGTCTTCGCGACCTGCTCTTACTAATACTTGATAAAGAACTGCAACTAGAATTCCAATTGCTGCTATTTTAAATAATAAACTTATATCCATTTACTTTTTAATATACTCGATATATAAATGTAAAATATAGTAATTCTTGCGCCTTGGTGTCGCAGCATTCCTATATAATAAATTGCTTTAAAAAAGCAATTTATTATATTTATCTGTTAGCTGCTCCAATTCGCACTGCGCGTGTTACCACGCTCCGTTTGATCGCTTACGCGGCGCTATCGAATTTACTATATTTTACATTTATTATTGTATATTACTCCTCCTTCCTTTCTTGTTTTATTAAATTAGAATAATTGCAATTGTAAGACCTGTTACAATTCCCAAAGTCCTATACATCTTCTCATTCTTTCTTCGCTCTTCTGATGCATTTTCAAGTTGTGCATTTAAAAACTCATTAACAGCTTCTATTTCACTAATTTGCCCTTCTACATCAGTTTGACCTAGCAATTTGCCTAAACTCTTAAGAACTCCAACATCCTCTTTAGTAAAACTATTATTAACTGTAATTAAAGCACTTTCCCATGCCTCTCCTGCTGGCTTTTCTTTCATTGAATTTGCAGATACTAAAAAAATATTTCCAACATTTCCACCTATTTTATTAGCTATCTCCATAAATAGGCTAGGTATTGGCTCATACGTAAACTTTATTTTAGTAGCAAACATATTTAAAGCTGCTTTCATTTGCCTTATTTCATTTTCACGATTAGCATATTTTTTTGAAAATAAAATACCAATTGCACTGCTTGCTCCCACAATTAATGCTAATATTAATAATTTAAAAACTAGCATATTTTTACCTCCTCATAATCACTTTTATTTTCTTTTTTATAAATTAAATGAATATTACGATTTTTATCAATGCTTAACACTCTTTCTATTTTATTAGTTAAAATTAATTCATTTAAAACCGGATTTTCTTTTACTTCTTGCATATTTGTAGCATGTGCAGTAAAAATTCCTTTTACCCCTGAAGTAACAGCATATTCAATTGCTTTTATATCTTCATTGTTACCTATTTCATCTGCTACAATAACCTTTGGTGACATAGAGCGAATAAGCATTTTCATTCCTATTGCTTTTGGAATATTATCTATAACATCTGTACGAATGCCTAAATCATTTTGTGGCACACCCTTATACATTGCAGAAATTTCGCCTCTTTCATCCACAACCCCACACGTAAGTCCATTAAAATTCATCTCTGGCATGCCATTACTTATTTTTCTAACTATTTCCCTTAAAAGTGTGGTTTTACCTCTACCAGGAGCTGATATTATTAATGTGTTATATATTTGGTTAGTATAGTTATTTAAAATAAATGGTAATGAATTATTAGCGCAGTTAAAAACCTGCCTAGCTATACGAAAATTTAAAGAGCTTATATAATTTACATTTATTACTTTGCCATCTTTTATAACTGCACTTCCAGTTATTCCTACGCGGTGCCCTCCTTTTAATGTTAAAAATCCTTCACATATTTGGTTTTGAAATGAATAAATAGAATTATCACATATTCTTTGCAATATTTCTAAAACAACATCACTAGGTGCCAAATAGTCTAGTATTTCTTCTATTTGATTATTTTTTAAAATGACTGGCTTATTAGTTCTAACTCTTATTTCTTCTATCAATGCCAATTTACTTTTTCTTATTTTTTCTTTTAATAATTCAGGAAAAAAATTTAATATTTCTTCCATAGCTTGTACCTCAACACAACAAAAAAACATAGTCATATATATAATATATATGCTATGTTTTTTATTTTAGAACTATTTTTATTTTAATTATTCTTCCCAATTATGATATACGTTCATTACATCATCTAAATCTTCTAACATATCAAGTAGTCTTTGCATTTTTTGTCCATCTGTTTCACTTAAAGTAATATAAGTAGATGGAACCATTTGAACTTCTGCCTCTAAAAATTCTAGCCCTTGGGCTTCTAATGCTTCTCGTACTTTAGAAAAGTCCTCTGGAGCAGTTGTAATTTCGTAACACTCATCTGTTGCTTCAAAGTCCTCTGTGCCATTATCTAATGCTAACATCATCATATCATCTTCTGATAAGTTAGTTGTAGTTCTATCAATTACTATAACGCCTTTTTTACTAAATAAATATGATACACAACCAGATGTACCTAAATTTCCGCCTGCTTTATCAAAAGCATGACGTACATCTGCAGCTGTTCTATTTTTATTGTCTGTGCTTGCTTCTACTATAACAGCTACACCATTTGTACCATAACCTTCATACGTAATTTCTTCATAATTTGCAGTATTACCTGCACCTGAAGCTTTTTTTATTGCATTATTTATTGTATCGTTTGGCATATTATTTGCTTTACATTTTGCAATAACATCCTTTAATTTGGAATTTCCAGCCGGGTCAGGACCACCTTGCTTTACTGCTAATAATAGTTCTCTTCCTAATTTTGTAAATATTTTTCCTCTAGCTGCATCAGCTTTACCTTTTTTGGCTTGAATATTATGCCATTTGCTATGACCTGACATGGGTTCATTCCTCCTTTATTTTTATAATTTGTGTGTTTGACTTATATATAATATCACATTTCTTTCTTTTTGTGTAGTCTTTTTAATATTTTTTCATACTTTGTATGTGTCAAGTAAATGTAGGCAATTTTTTTATCTTTTTTTCTAATCCTTCAATGTCAATTGCTTCAACACTTTT
>CANQGW010000032.1 GCA_947623555.1 uncultured Clostridia bacterium | reverse complement strand
CAATTTATTTTTTACTTGAGAATAATTGCTCAATTTAATATGAGAATTTTTGTTAATTTTTGCTTGACAATTTACATTATTTTCATTTAAAATCATTACACCTATTCCAACTCTTATGTGATTTTCCATATAAGACCTCCCAAAATAATAAAAATCGCTATCCGGGTTCGGATAGCGATGCTGTGGTGAGCCAGAAGGGATTCGAACCCCCGACCCCAGGCTTAGAAGGCCTGTGCTCTATCCAACTGAGCTACTGACCCATGAACAAATATTATCATAACATGAATTAAAGAAAATGTCAAGATATAACTAAATAGGATTATTTGAAAATTTGCTAGTAAAATATAAAATAATGAAGTATAATTACTTTAATATATAATACAAGGAAAAAATAAAATGCAAACAAAAAATATTTTGAGGAAAATATATAAATGGAAATAAAAAAGAATATAACAATTCAAAAATTATTTTGGTATTTTATAATATTTAGTATTTTAGGCTTAATTATAGAAACAACTTACGGTTATATTACTATGGGAGAAATGCAGTGCAGAAAAGGCCTTATTTGGGGACCTTTTTGCCCAGTTTATGGAGTAGGTGCAACCTTGTTAATATGGGCATTAAGTTATACAAATACTAAAAGTTCTTTTAAACTATTTATTTATGGAATTTTAATAGGCTCTGCAATAGAATATTTATTAAGTTATGGAATGGAAGCAGTTTTAGGAGTTAGGTTTTGGGACTACTCATATACAGGCAAAGATATTAATGGTAGGATTTGCATTTTGTATTCATTATTTTGGGGACTTCTTTCAGTTGTACTATTAAAAGGAATTAAACCGTTAATAGATAAAATAATAGATAAAATTCCTACGAAAATAAATAATATAATAGAAATTGCCTTGTTTATTTTTATTATAATTGATATTGTAGCAACTGGATGGGGAGTTAGTACATATAAAAAAAGAGCAATTAATGGCAAAAATTATAACATCCAAATTAATGTAGAAGAAAATAATATATTCTTAAAAATAAAAAATAAAATAGAAACTGAATATTTTACAAATGAGCGCATGCAAGCCATTTATCCAAATTTAAGAGTAGAAACAGATAGTCAAAGTGAAGTTTGGATAAAAGATATTTCATAAATTTACATAGAGAAAAAACCAATTATTCCAAATAATATAAATAAAATTCCAGATATCTTTTGCATAACTTTTTCAGATATATATTTATTTAAAAATTTTCCAAAAATAATAGCAATAAAATCACACACTACCATTGCAGAAATAGCACCAATAACAAGCGAAATTTTATAATTAGGGTACTTAATTCCAAGACCAATAGAAGCTAAAAAAGTTTTGTCCCCTAATTCACCAACAATTATAGATAGAGCAATTAAAATACAGTAATTAATTTTTAAGTGGGTTATTTTATAAAAAATACCCTCTTTTTTATTGCTTTCATTTGAAGCATACTCCTTTTTAGGAAAAATATTTAATAAACCCATTAATAGGAAAGAAGAATATGTAATAAATTCAATAGCATGATGCGCAAAATCATTTTCTAAAAGACCAATTTGACTTCCAAACAAAATAGCTATTCCATGGCTAAAGAAGGAGCCAATTGCAACACCTAATAAAATTTTATAAGTTTTATCTTTATTTGCAAAAGATAAAACTAAAAGTTGTGTTTTATCTCCTAGTTCACTAACAAAAATCATTGAAAAAGCAATAATAAAAGGATATATAAGTTCCATTTTTTCTCCTAGCATTAATTTATAATTTATAAAAAATATATATGCAATTTTGTAAATTCTATGTGAAATATTTGATAAATGATTGCTATCTAACAAATATAATGATAATATAAGCAAGAGAAAACCATACGGAAATAAAGAATAGGAGGAATTAAAAGTGATAGAAGTAAAAAATGTTACAAAAAAATATGCTAATATCACAGCCGTTGATAATATTAGTTTTAATGTAAGCGATGGCGAAATAGTTGGTTTTTTAGGTCAAAATGGTGCAGGCAAAACCACTACAATGAATATGATAACAGGTTTTATTGAACCTAATGAAGGACAAATTATTGTAAATGGATATGATATTTCAAAAAAGCCTAAAAAAGCTAAAAAACACATAGGATATATGCCAGAAGGAGTTCCATTATACACTGAATTAACAGTAAAAGAGTTTGTAACTTATATGGCAGAACTAAAATTATTAAAAGGAAAAGAGAAAAAAGAAAATATAAAAGACGTTATAACTAAAACAGGTCTTTCTGAAGTAGAAAACAAATTAATTAAAAATTTATCTAGAGGATATAAACAAAGGGTAAGTTTAGCGGGGGCATTAGTTGGAAACCCAGATGTCATTATTTTAGATGAACCAACTGTTGGCTTGGATCCAAAACAAATTACCGAAATTAGAAGCTTAATCAAAAATTTAAGAAAAAAACATACAGTCATTTTAAGTAGTCACATTTTATCAGAGGTAAGCCAAATTTGTGATAGAGTAATTATTATTAATCACGGAAAAATTGTGGCAATTGACACGCCAGAAAATCTTGAAAATAAAACAAAAGAAAAAAATACTATAATACTTACTGTTGAAGATCCAAATAAAAATATGGATAATCTAAAAACAGTCATTCCTAAAATAGAAGACATTAAATTATTAAAAGATAATCAAGACAATACAAAACAATATGCTGTTACTTCTAGTAATGAAGTGGATTTAAGGAAAATATTATTTGAAGTATTACCAAAACAAGAAATTACAATTTTTGAACTAAAAAAGGCAGAATCAACACTAGAAGATGCATTTATTAAATTAATAGATTCAAATAAAGAATATGATAAGAATGAAGAAAATAAAGGAGGAAAGAATTAAAATATGTGGGCAGTATATAAAAAAGAATTAAAAAGCTATTTTTTATCTCCTATTGGTTACATAGCAATAGGAATATTCCTTATAGTTTTTAGCTTAATATTTTATTTAACAACAATTACTGTAAGGCAATATGATATGGGAAATTTATACTATAATACAGCAAGATATGGATTACTTTTAATTATACCTATTATTACTATGAGAATGTTTGCAGAAGAAAGGAAAAATGGCACAGAACAGCTATTATTAACTTCGCCTAGAAGTATTACTAGCATTGTAATGGGAAAATTTTTAGCGGCAGTTACATTAATTGCAATTATTTTGGCATTTTCTTTGCTATATTATGTTATCTTGTGTTTCTTTAAAGCACCTAATTTAGTTTCAACACTTGTCTGCATGCTAGGATTTCTATTGGTATCAATGGCAGCAATTACAGCAGGTATGTTCGTTTCTAGCATAACAGAAAATCAAATAGTGGCAGCACCTATTACACTTTTATTATTATTTTTGCCAGATTTAACAGGTATGCTTTCTATTATTAATCTAATGGGACATTATCAAAAATTCCCAGCTGGAATTATTTCATTAAATGAAATAGTTCCTTTAGTAGCATACATGGTAATGTTTATTTTATTTACTATTATAATCATGCAAAGAAGAAAATCCATAAAATAAAAAGCATTAAACCTGTTATATATGAAAGGAAGAAAAACATGAAAAATAAATTTTTAGAAATAATCAAAAAGAAGTGGCTAAAAAATATAACTTTAACAATATTGTTATTTGCAATTATTATTTGCGCTTATGTTGCCGTTATATATGGAATGAGCAAAGTTAATATATCTGATTTAGATTTTACAAAAGATAAGGTTTACTCAATTTCCGAAGCAACAAAAGATAAATTAAAAAATCTTGATGAAGATATTACTATATATTTATATAACATGTATGAAGATGTTAATGATTTTGCAAATAAATACACAAATGTAAATAGTCATATAAAAGTGGAGAAACTAGAAAATTTAAATGCTAATACTGCATGGAAAACGAAATATGGTGTTACAGAAGAAAATAACTTTTTAGTAGTTCAAGCAAAAGAAAAAGAAAAAATATTATATGAATCAGATTTATATACAGTTGATTATACAACATATGAGCAAATTGATACTAAAGAAGAAGCCATTACAAATGCAATTTTAGATATAATTACAACTGTAAAACCTAAAATATATTTTTTAACTGGTCATAATTTATATGCAGATACATATTTTCAAAGTTTACAAACTGCAATTACTGAAGAAGCAAACACAGTAGAAAATTTAGATTTAAGAACAAAAGGCAAAATACCAGAAGACTGTAAAGTTTTAGTTTTAACAATGGTAAAAGAGGATTTAACAATTAAAGAAAGAGACCTAATTTTAAATTATATTAAAAATGGTGGAGAACTTTTATTATTAATCGATCCAAATTTAGGACAAATTAAAATTCCAAACTTTAATAAAGTTTTAAATGAATATGGAATTGAAAGCGTTTCTGATGGATTTATTTTAGAAGGTGACGCAAATAAGATGATGTCAGGAGCTCCTAATTTTGTTGTTTCCACAATAAATAGTAGTTCTGAAATTGTTAAAAATATAAATATGGACTTAAATGCATTTTTAATAAACCCAGCGAAAATTACGTTTTTATCTGACGAAGAATTAGAAAAAAGAAACGTTACTAAAGAAGTATTAGCAACAGTAAGTGATAAAGCATTTTATAGAACAGATTTACAATCCAATAGTAAAAGTAAAATAAGTAGTGATAAAGATGCAGCAGGCGAGGTAGTATCAGCAATGCTAACAAAGCAAAATGGAGAAAACAATGTATCTAAAATGATAATATTTTCAAATACAGCATTTGCAACTAATATGTCAATTCAGTTAGATGCACAATATTATATGTATGCTATTGATGGATACAATAATAAAGATGTTCTTTTAAACTCTATATCTTACTTAACTGAAAGGGAAGATAATATTACAATAAGGAAAAATATTGAAACCGTTTCTACTTATGATGTTACAGATATGCAAATTACAATTGTACTCATAATTATTATTGCAATACCAGTTTTAATAATTATTGTTGGAATTATAATATGGCAATTAAGAAGAAGAAAGAAATAATATAGTTCTTATATAAAAAGCTCCTTCATATTTTAATATGAAGGAGTTATTTTATGAAAAATATTAGTAAAGTAAGTTTTGTTATAATTGGAACTATAATAGGGGCAGGGTTTGCTTCAGGAAAAGAAATTGAAACATTTTTTGCTAAATATGAGCTTCAAGGATTATTTGGAATAATAATTTCATGCATTTTAACAGGTGTAATAATATATAAAGTATTTTCAATTTTACAAGAAAAACAAATATTTAGTTATAAAGAATTTTTAGGGGCAATTAGCAAAAAAACAAAAATAAATAAAATAATTGAAACTATAATTCAATTATTTTTACTGATTTCTTTTTATATAATGGTAGCAGGTTTTTGTGCATATTTTAAACAAGAATTTAATATACCAACAATGATATCGGCAGCCACTATTGCAATTTTATGCTATATTACATTTTGCAATAATATAGAAGGTGTTATTTCAATTAATACATTTTTAATACCAATTCTTATCTTATTTGTACTATATATAGGAACTAAAAATATAAAATTTATGTATATACAAAGTTACAGCCTAAATTTTTCTAAAAGCTCTTTTAACTGGTTATTAAGTAGTATTTTATATGCAAGCTATAACAGTATTGTATTAATTCCAATATTAATTAATTTAAAAAATTATATAAACACAAAAAATAAAGCAAAAAAAGTCAGCATTATTTGTAGCGTTATTTTAAGCTTATTAGGAATTTGCATATTTTGTTTATTGCTAAAAGGTAATAACCATATTGAAAATTTAGAATTACCAATTATACAAATTATTAAAAGCTTTGGAAAATATTATTCATACATATATGGAATAGTAGTAGTTACTGCAATATTTACATCAACTATTTCAGCAGGATACGGGTTTTTAAGTAACCTTAAAAATCAAAGTAAGAAATATATTATATTGCTTTGTATATCTTCTATTTTAATTTCGCCAATTGGTTTTTCAAAGTTAGTAAATATATTATATCCAACATTTGGGGTATTAGGACTTTTACAAATATTTTATATATTAAAATAACTATTGAAAAAATATAAAAAAACTGATATAAATAAGGTAGAAATAAAAAAGGAGTACTAGCTATTTATTTAGCAAATAATTAGAATGGAAAAAGTAATAAAATTTAAATCTAAAAAAGGTAAAATAAATCGCAAAAGGGTCTTTATAACATCTGCAATATCCATAGCTATTTTATTACTACTAATATTTATTATTTTTTATCAAACCAATGATAGTTTCCGAGAATTTACTGATAAATATATATTAAGAAAAAATGTTACAGAGTCAAATTTGCCAACAATAGAAATTGATTATGAATCAAACACAAATATAATACCTTATGGAAAATATATTTGCATATTAGCAGAAAATACTCTATTTGAGTACAATAGCTCTGGCAAAGAAGAAAAAAATGTAAAGATAGAAATTAATAATCCTGTATATGATGTAAATGGAAATTATCTTGTAATTGGAGAAAAAGACAGTCAAAAATTATACTTAATAGTAGGTGACCACATTGTATGGGAAAAAAATATTGAAGGTAATTTAAATAAAGTTACTGTAAACAAAAATGGTTATGTTAGTGCAATTGTAACAGGAACTACGCATAAGTCTGTTATTGTCACATATGATGGAAAAGGAAATGAGTTATTTAAATCATATTTATCAAGTACAATTGCAGTAGATGCCTGCATTTCACCGAACAATAATGAACTAGCTTATGCAGAAGTTAATTATTCTGGAACAACTATACAGTCAAATATAAAAATTATTTCTATGAATGAAGCAAAAGAAACAAACACAGAGCCTAAAAATATATATGAGGCACCACAAAATAGTTTGATTATGAGAATAAAATATTCGAGTAAAAACCAATTAGTATGTATGTACGAAGATAGTATACACATTTTTTCAGAAAATACAGATACCGAAATCTTAAAATTAAATGAAGAAAATAAAAAAATTATTTTTGCAGATATTGAATTAAATGACTATATCTACAGAATATGTGAAGAGTCAACCGGTATTTTTAGTGCAGATTCTGTGCTAGAAATAAAAAATGTAAATAATCAAAAAGAAAGTGTATACACGGCCAAGAATGTAGCACAAAGTGTAGTAAGTAACTACAATATAGTTGCAATGAATTTTGGCTCAGAAGTAGATTTTATAGACACTAATGGTTGGTTAGTAAAAAAATACACTTCCGCTCAAGTAATTAGAAATATAGTTATTTGTGATGGGCTAGCAGGAATTATTTATGGAGATAAAGTGGAATTAGTTTCACTATAAAAAAAGGAGGAAAAAAATGAGTTTAGTAATTGATATAATTATAGTTGCCATTTTTGCAGTATGTATTTTAATAGGATACATGAAAGGATTAACACAGTCATTAATTAAAATTGTTTCTTTCATACTAGCTCTAATAGTTGCTTTTGTATTTTTCAAACCAATATCAAATTTAATTATAGATCATACAAACTGGGACGAAAATTTAGAGCAGTCAATTAGGCAAGTGGTGTTAGAATCTGATGGTGAAGAACAACAAGAAAGCTCAAGCAAACAAAATTTGCCAGACATTATAGTAAATTACATAAACGAATCAGTAGAAAAGGCTGGAAATGAAGCTAAAACTGCAATTGTAGATGCTACAGCGAAAGATGTAACAGTTACTATAATTAACGGTGCAGTATTAGTATCATTGTTTTTAATAACTAGAATAGTTTTAATATTCATAAAAGGAATAGCAAAAATATTAACAAATTTACCAGTTATAAAACAATTTGACAAATTAGGTGGAGTTATATACGGATTATTAGAATCATTGGTAATTGTATATGTAATTTTAGCACTAGTATCTTTTATAAGCCCAATGCTTTCACAAACAAACATTATACAAGGAATACAAAGTTCATTTTTAGGTAGTGTATTTTATAATAACAATTTATTACTTAAACTATTTTTTTAGAAGATTTTAGAAATAAAGTACAGTAAAAATATTGATAATTTTGTAAGAATTTGTTATACTAAAAAACGTAGTAAAAAAGGAAATAGGTGAATATTTTGAAAAAGAAAAAACAAAATAAAAAGAAAAATAAAGTACTTAAAAAAATTCTATTAATATTTTTATTTGTTATTTTAATAGCAGCAGGCATATTTGGTTATAGGGTATATAAAAATGGAGGAGGGCTAAAAGGCTTTTTAGCAACAGCAATAGGTCACGACCAAGAAACAGTTAAAAATCTTCCAAAAATGTATTGCTTACTTTTAGGTGAAAGTATAGCAGATAATGTTGGAATAACAGATACAATTATAGTAGCTGAATATGATCCACAAGCACAGCAAGCTTCACTTCTTTCAATTCCAAGAGATACATTTATAGGAGATAGCAAATCAAATGCAAGCCCATCTGACAAAATTAATGCAGCATACTCTTTATCAGGTGTAGAAAGAATATTAAAAGAAGTAAATGAAGTAACTGGTCTTAATATTCAATATTATATTAAAGTTGATACACAAGCTTTTAAAAAATTGGTAGACTTAATAGGTGGAGTTACATTTAATGTTCCTATTGATATGAAATATGATGACAAAAAGCAAAATTTGCACATTAACTTAAAAGCAGGCGAGCAATTATTAGATGGCGATAAAGCAGAGCAAGTAGTTAGGTTTAGACATAACAATGACGGAACGACTTACCCATATTCTTACGGAATAGAAGATTTAGGCAGAATGAAAACACAAAGGAATTTTTTAATGGCATTAGCAAAGCAAACATTAAAACCAGAAATGATTTTCAAACTTAATGAATTATTAGATATTGCAGACGAATATGTAGACACAAATTTAGACTTTAGTGTTGTAAAAGACTATATACCATATATTGTTGAATTTAATATAGAAAATTTACAAACACAGCACTTACCAGGAGAAACAGGTACTGCAAATGGATGGTATTTCTATTTCGCAGATGAAGAGAAAACAGCAGAAATTATAGAACAATTCTTCTTAAACCCACAAATAGATGAAAAAATAGATACCTCTGGAATAGATACTTCTGGAATTGATAAGTCAAAAGTTAAAATAGAAATACTAAACGGAAGTCATAGTACAGCAAAACTAGAAAGAATGAAAAAGAGAATAGAAAACGCTGGTTACACAGTATCAGATACAAAAACAATTGAAGATACAGATAATACAGTTATAATAAAAAGAGATAGTAGTAAAGAAAAAGCAATTGATGAAGAATTAAAACTATTAATAGAAACAAATTCAGTTTCATTAGGGGAAGAAACTGATATGCATTATACAATAATACTAGGAAAATCATAAAAAATAGGGGGCACTAATATTTTAGTAGCCCCTTTTATATTTATTTAATATTATTTATAGTAGTAAAACGAAAACTGCCAGAACCTTTACTTTTATTAGAATGTTTGCTTTTTGAATACTTCTTTGTTCCTTTTTGCTTTCCATTTGGTCTTTTTAGTAATATATAAATAAGGTATAAAGTTACAGCAATTAATATAGCACGAATAAGTATAGGTAAAAATTTAGAAGCAACAACTTCTTGACCTGCAATTAAGTCAGAAGAATATGTAATTCCATCAACAGTATAAGTTATTTTTCCAATTGTACTATTTAATGAAATAGGTGCTTTTAAATCCTCATTATATACAATTTCAGCATTATTTTTATCTAATGCATCAGTTTGTTTTGTTAAAATAGAAATTTCATCTTTTACTAACACATCTAAATTTTTAGTATCACTTGTAGCACCAGGAATTTTAATTTGTTCTAACACACTATTTTTTTCGTTTACAACTTCCATTTTGTAATTATCAAAAGCATAATTAAACAAATTAATACAGTCTAAATATCTTTGGCTTAAACCATCTTTAGTAGTGCCTCCACCTAATATTACAGCAATAACTTCCATATTATCTCTTTTAGCACCAGCTACAATACATGAACCTGCCTCACCCGTATAACCAGTTTTAATTCCAATTGCATCTTTATAGTAATAATTGCTTTTAGACTTACTATCATTCTTTATTAATAATTCATTTGTAGTTGTAAAATAACGATCTGCTTTATCATATTTATTAGTTGCAGGTAAAGTATATTGAGTTTTTTGTACAAATTGCCTAAATGTAGGGTTTTGCATTGCATACCTTCCAATAAGAGCTAAATCATAAGCAGTAGTAGTATGATTTTTGTTATGCACACCATTAGGGTTTACAAAATGAGTATTTAAACACCCAATTTCTTTTGCTTTTTCATTCATTAATTTAGCAAACTCTTCTACACTACCAGAAACATGCTCTGCTAAAACATTTGCAGCATCATTTGCAGAAGGTATTAAAAGTACATTTAACAATTGTTCAATTGTAAGTACTTCACCTTCTTTTATACCACATGTAACATAGCTATAAGGAACGGCCAAAAGTGCACTACTATTTACAGTTGCTGTATCTGTTAACTCACAATTTTCCAAAGTTAAAATAGCAGTCATCATTTTAGTAGTACTAGCTGGGTATTTGCTTTCATAAGCATTTTTTTGATATAGCACTTTACCAGTTTTAGCTTCTATTAAAATACAAGCTGGCGAATTTGTAGTAAGTACGTCAGTAGAAGTATTAGTAGTATCAATACTACTATTAGATTCTGCCATAGAATAAATAGGGCAGAGTGTAAATAATAAAATAAAAATCAATAAAAAATATTTTAATTTTTTCATAGCTTATCTCCTCGTATAAAGATAAATATATATTAAAAATTAAATAAATTCAAGTAGTACATATAAAGTTATGAAAAAAGTAAAAATATAGAACCAAAATAGGAGGAAAATAAATGTTAAAAAACTTAAATTTAAAACAAAAAATTAGTATATTAGCAATAATAATTATGTTATGTATAATAGCAGGTGTAATAATATTTAATCTACAAAGCAGAGAAGAAACAGTGGTAAATTTGAATGAATTATTACCACAAGAAGAAAATACTCAAGAAAACGTGGAAAATGTAGTAGAAGAAAGTGAAAATAAAATAGTTGTGCATATAGCAGGTGAAGTAAAAAAACCAGGAATAATAACCTTAAATGAAGGAGCAAGAATTGCAGATGCAATTAGTTTAGCAGGTGGAACAACAAAACAAGCAAACCTTGACGAAATTAATTTAGCATATAAGTTAGAAGATGGTCAAAAAATATATATACCAAATATAAAAGAAAAAAATACTGTTAATACATATGTTACAAGCCAAAACGGGCAAAGTAGTATTAGCTCTGCAAACAATATAGAAAATAAAAAAATAAACATAAACAAAGCAAGCAAAGATCAGTTAGAAACACTTCCGGGGGTAGGTAGTGCCATTGCCAGTAGAATAATAGAGTACAGAAATGAAAATGGAAATTTTAAAAATATAGAGGATTTAAAAAATGTAAAAGGGATAGGAGAAGCAAAATATGACGGCTTAAAAGACCTTATAACAGTAAAATAATTTACTGTTATAAGGTCTTTTATAAAACCAAACCAAGTATTAATATACCAAGGTTATTATTATAAATTTCATCAAATTGTGTAATAGGAAGCGGATTTTCACCAATTCCAGCCTCTATAGTATAACCGGGTCTTTTATATTGTTTTAAAAACCAATCTTTATAACCAGCAAAGCTAGAGTTATAGGCAACATCTGTAAGTAGATATCCACTTGCATTTGCAAATTGCAAGCCAATATTTTTAGAATTTTCAGGTGCGTAATTTTCAAATTGCCAATAAATTTCTTTTCCTTGCGTATGGTAAGAAATAGTAAGGTAAAAATCATGTGACAAAGTAAAATTATATAAAGCCAAAGCTTCTGGTTCTGTTAAAGGACCAAAACCTACAAAATCTCTAGGAGAAGGTCTAGTAAAACCCTGCGAATACTTAATTTCTTTTGCTTTATCCCAACCTGCAGGAAATTGCAAATTTAGATCCACACCTGTGAATTTTATTAACTTCCATATAGAAAAATTTATATATTAAAATAAAAATATTTACAGGAACAAGGTGTTTTATAGCATCTTGTCTTTTTTATTTACCAAAAAATTACATTTTTTAACGAATAATAATTGAAATTCTCATAAAAATGTGATATAAAATTTATAATCTATATAATTCAAAATTTTATATTTTAATTCCAGCAAATTTCTTATAATTCTATTATGTTTAAATTCTTGAAAAACTCCTCATTTTATGATATTAAATATACGGGTGAACAATAAATGAATAAAAATAAATTAGAAAAAATTGGAATAGTAATTTTTGCTATTGTAATTCTTGTAGTAATGATTATAGGAATTAAAGAAAATAGTAAAAGTGAAAATATAATAAATGAAATAGAAAATAATAAAATTTCCTATGAAATAGGTAATATTCCGGAGTATAGTGGAGAAATCTATGTTTTAATAAATAATGATATTCCTAAATTTTCATTAGAAGATTTGAATATTGAAGAAGATTATTATTCAAATTTAGAAAATGAAAAAGTACGGAATGGCAATGATTAAAACTTGCTGGGAGAAAGCAAATGAGGATGACGAAAAAAATGATTATAGTTCTATTATTCCAAGTGGTTTTAAACAAGAAAAATATGAAACAGATATTGTTCCGGGTGGCTACTTATATCATAGATGTCATATAATTGCTTGGAAACTTGGAGGTATAGATGTAGATAGAAGAAATTTAAT
>CANQGW010000031.1 GCA_947623555.1 uncultured Clostridia bacterium | reverse complement strand
CAAGAAAGCCAAATATTTAGTAAATTAGAAAAAAGATTTTGTAGTGGAAGGAAAGCATTTGGTGAACATGGAGCAAATAGCTTAGCAAAGGTATGTGTATTAAGTGAGAAGTTTAGTTTAGAAGATATAGAAACGCCAATACCAATAGATACAAGTGTAGAAGACTGGATAAAAGAAATAGAAGAAAATGTAAAAAAGAACATAACAAGGAAAGATAAATTTTTAACAGCAGAAATTGAAACAGAAAAAACAGGAGTACATAAAGGCCACTCAGAGTATAAATTTATGAAAGAAATAATGAAAGCAATAGAATTTAGTGACATGAAATGTAGCTATTAAGTGGCTATGTTTATTAAGCAAACAATAAAATAATAAAAGTGTTGAAGCAATTGACATTGAAGGATTAGAAAAAAAGATAAAAAAATTGCCTACATTTACTTGACACATACTAGATAAATGAAGATTTTACAAAGTTTTGACTAAAATAACATAATATGATATAATATTAATTGCGTACAGAAATGTACCAAGTAAGACTCCGATGCAACTCGGAAAAACAACATTAGACGCACAAATGTGCAAGGAGGAAAAAACATGGCTAATGTGGCATGGGAAAGTATTTTGAACGATAAAAGCTCCGTAATCAAGAATGAAGTAGAAACTATTCTTGAAGCCTTTTGCAGATGGATGAAAGAATATCAGAAGATAGAATCTTATGATATTTCATACCAAGATTTGCTTTCCAGAAAAGAGCTTCGGAAAATCAGCACTCAAACTGCACTTAACGTATCTGAAAAATCCATTAATATGCTTATGCAGACTACGTCAGAAGGTCGGCCAAATTACATTTTCCTTTATACTCTTCTTATAATGAAAGGGCTTAAGGATATGTAATAAAAGCATGCTGTACAGCCAAATAAATCCCCTATTTCAAAAATGAAACGGGGGATTTTCTTATTCTAATGGATGCTTATCTCCTATAAATCCAATTTGTGCATCTATTACTATCCATGAACCATCATCTATTTGTATTTTGTTCCATTGATGCTCCCATAGGTCTTTGTTAATATGCTGACTTTTTAGTCCTGCTGCATCACACAAAAGTGTAACTGCCTTGCAACGGCCAGAACATGCTGCTATTTTCATAACAAGTGCTGCATATGCTTCATTTCCATAATTTGTTTTGTATGCTTCAGGTGACTGATTATTTTGTGCAGAAACTGTGTCTGTTATGTAATAACAAATTGCTTCTGCTTTTTGATATTTAGTCATTCCCGTTTTAATAATTTTAGCAACTACACGTTTTGCCTCCGCTTTTGCTAATGCTAGCCTTCCAGATTTAGTACTTGCCGAGTTACTACTAGAGCTTTTATTACTGCTTGACGTATTTTTACTGCTAGTTGAACTTGATGTACTTTTGCTACTGCTAGCGGTGCTTTTACTTGTAGAGCTTGATGTATTTTTATTAGTGCTTGAACTTGTTTTATTACTACTTGAGCTTGATGTGTTTTTGCTTGAAGATGATGAGCTTGTTGTTTTGTTTGAAGAAGAAGCAGTCGTATTGCTACTTGCTACAACTTTCTTTTTTTCTTTTACTGTTACTTTAAATTCTTGTGATACTTCATTGCCATTTTTATCAACAGCTTTTGCTGTTAGCTTATATTCACCTGGGGTATTAATGTCAACTTGTCCTTCTACTATAACCTCTAAATCTCCATCTATTTCGTCTTTTGCTGATATTCCCTTTTTTACATCAATTTTATCTCCTTGTGTAATTTCTATATCTTTTACACCAGACAATATCGGCTTTTTAGTATCTTCTACTTTCCATATAATTTGCTTTTCAATATTAGTTAAATCATTTAAAAATTGTAAATTTAATTTCTTTAATAATGTTAACTCATTATTATATATTTTTACTGTAATAGTAACATCTCCCACTTTGTCGCATATAAACTCTTCTTCGGGATTAATTAGTTTATTATCTACTTTTATTTGAATATTAGTATTTTGTGGCAATTCATTACTAGAAATTAGTTTTTCTATAATAGTTTCATATTTTATTTTACTTCCATATTCAAAAGTTTGATTTTCTTCTTTAATAGCATTTGCTATGCTTTCATATTTGCCCTTTGCGCTTTTAATAAATATATAGCCACTTATGCTAGCAACTATACCTAAAACTATAAAAATAATAAGTACAATTAGCAATGCTTTTAATAGCCCATGTTTGGTATTATCGGTTTCTTTTTTAACATTTTTTGCTTCTTTCGTCATTTTAATTCCTTCTTTCGTATAATAACTTATAATTATATTATAATACTTTTTTTCCGACTTTTAAATATTTTTTCGATAACATATAACTTTTTTATATTGCTTTATTTTTTCATATATTTTATAATAACTAAAAAGAAAGGATTAAGCTTATGAGTAGTTTTGTATTAAAATTAATTGCAATATTTGCAATGGTAGTTGACCACGTTGGTGATGCCTATTTTAAAAAGGCTACTGTTATGAATTTAATAGGAAGAATAGCCTTCCCTATTTTTGCTTTTCAAATTTCAGAAGGTTATATTCATACAAAAAACTTAAAAAAGTATTTTTTTAGGTTATTTTTGTTTGCCATTATTTCTCAAATACCTTTTATGCTATTCCTTTCTACATATAATGGTGATATATATAGTTTGAACATATTTTTTACACTTTTCTTTGGCTTACTTGCAATATTTTTATATGATAAAATTAAAAAAGTTTCTTTTACATTTTTTAAAAGCAATATTATAAACAATATTTTTAAATATACTTTATGTACTATGCCAGCTATTTTTATTGCTATATTAGCAGAGCTTTTTAAATTTGATTATGGTTTTTTTGGAATTGCTATCATATTTTTATTTTATGTGTTTAAAAATAATAAGACTTTAATGTGCATTTTCTACATTTTAAGTTCTATCATTAAATATATCTTTTCTATTTTGGAATTTGGATACCACTATTTTTACATTTTACTATGCTTATTTACTATACTTTCAATTGTTTTTATATGCTTATATAACAAAAAACAAGGTAAAAAAGTAAAGTATTTGCTTTATGCTTTTTACCCTGTTCATTTATTAATTATTTATTTCATATTTGGCATACTTGCTTAATAATTTATTTTTGTGTTGCAAAATTAATTCCTCTTGCCACAACACTTGACATATTTTCAATTAAACCATCTATTTCTTTTGGAGTTACAATAAAATTATAATCTTCTGGTGCTAATACTTGTTTAATCATTTCGTATTTATCTTCTTCTTGTAACTGATTTAAAAAATCATTAGATTTTGCTTCTTGTTGCAGTTTTTGAATAAGCAAATCTAGGCTATCTGCTGCAATAGTTGCAGCTTCTACAACTGTTGGAACACCAATAGCAATTACTGGTACACCTAATGTTTCTATTGTTAGTTCCTTTCTTTTATTACCAACACCTGCCCCAGGAATTATGCCAGTATCCGCAATTTGTACTGTACTACTAATTCTTTCAATACTTCTAGAAGCTAACGCATCAATAACAAGCAATAATTTTGGGTGAATGTTATCTACAATTCCTTTTAAAATTTCTAATGTTTCAATTCCTGTTGTTCCCAAAACCCCCGGTGATACTGCACTCACTGGTCTTGTATCTTTATCGAGCACATCTGGCATATATGTTAATAAATGCCTTGTAATGTCAATGTCTTGTATTACTTTTGGACCTAATGCATCTGGTGTAACATACAAATTTCCAAGCCCAACAACTAATATATCGTCTTTTTCTCCTACTAAACTTGCTATTAAAGTTTTTAATTCTTTAGTTACCGCTTCTGATGCATTTTGAATATCTTCTTCTCCCGCAATTTTTATGTTTTTAATATCAATTGTAATATAGTTTCCCTTCTTTTTTCCAATTGCTTGCTCTCCTTTTTCATTTAATACTTTTACCCTAGTAACCATAATGTTTTCACCTACATTTTCTTCTTGTGTTTCTAAACCATCTACTTCATTTGCTATGTTGTTTGCTTTGCGGTATATGTCACGCCTTTCTAATGCTAAATCTGTTCTAAAATTAATCATAAAAAATACCAACCTTTCTTATTTTATTATTTGAAAAGTTAGTATTTTTATACATATATTTTATGAACAATATCTACAAAGTATTGACTCTAAACCTATATCTAAATCTATTTGTCCTACTTTATAATTTGCATCTAAATTAACCAATTCATCTAAAATTTTTCTTAATTCTTGCATTTGAAAATATTTAGCTTGATTTTTATATTTAGTTACTAAAAACATTTGATTTGGCTTTAAATTCATTGCCATAGTAACATCTTCATTATATTTTTCTGATAGCTTAACAATATAAAGTTTTTTAAAATGGTTATATAGTGTTACTAAAATTTTTTGCACAGGTTCTTTATTTATTATTAAACCGTGTAACACATCTAGTGCTTTGCTAATTTCTTTTTTACCTAGGCTATCTGTTAAATCAAAAATAACTGCCTGAATTTGTTTTATGCAAAGCTTGTCAATATTATCTTTAGTAATAGCCTTTCCTGCCCCATTATATTCTATTAACTTTCTTACTTCATTTATTAAGTCTTGCATACTTGTTCCAACACATTCTACCAAATATTTAGCTGTGCTGTCATCTATGGTTACTTGGTATGCCATACATATTTTCTTTAAATTTGAAATTAAATCTGGCAATTTTAAAAGTGCATATTCTTTAACTTCTCCCACTTTTTCAATTACCTTATATAATTCGTTTTTTTCTACCTCTTGTTCTACAAATATTAAATCTGTAGTTTCTTGTAATTCTTTATAGTTATTTTGTATATAGTTTGCTATTTTTTCTTGTAAAGGTAATGAATCTTCCTTTTTTGTTTTTCCTGCCGATTTTTTTTCTTTTTTAAAAAGGTCTGTATCTTTTGCAATAATTAATTTTTTAGAAAAGCCAAATGCCGGAGTATCTAAATCTGAAATTAAACTTTCTACATTTTGCTTATCTATTTGTATATAGTTAATTCCAGCAATTTGCTCACCAAATTCTTTTTTTATTTTTTTTATTCTTGTTTCTATAAGATAGGTTTCTTCTCCATACATTAAGTATATTGCCATATATAATCATTCCTTTTTATAACTTTTCTGCAAATTTTGCTGAATGTGCATGGCATATTGCTGCTGCCATACTATCTGTTGTATCATCTAGCTTTGGCAAGCTTTCTACTTTTAAAATGGTTTTTACCATTTTTTGTACTTGTATTTTATCTGCCCTTCCATAGCCTACTACTGCTTGCTTAATTTGTAGTGGAGTATATTCATAAGTAGGTACTCCAAGCCTGCATCCAACTACTAAAATAACTCCTCTTGCTTGTGCTACATTAATTGCTGTTTTAGCATTGTTATTAAAAAATAGCTCTTCAACCGATATAGCATCTGGTTTATATGTTTTTATAATTTCTTCTAAATCATTGTTTAACTTAAGTAACCTTTGAGGAAAAGACTCTCCCGCTTTTGTTAAAACAGCTCCATGTGTAATTAGTTTAAATTTGTTTCCAATATAGTCAATTACGCTATAACCTGTAATGGCAAACCCTGGATCTATTCCTAATATTCTCATTTTTTTGTTCATCCTTCCTAGGCATATAAAAGAATTAGAATTTGACATTAGCCAAATTTTTATTTTTGATTATTATATTTAATAATAACACGAAATACTTCTGCTACTGACCAAGCTTGAGCAAAAGTTCCTTTTGCTTTATATGGCTTTGCTGAATCATATAATTCACTAATACTTCCTACAGTAGAACGGCTATACATTTCATCATAAAAAGTATTTTCTAGTTTTTTAACAAATTCATCATACTTACTTTGTAATTCTTTCTTTTTAGTTTTACTTTTTTGTGCTTTTATAATATTTAAAAAACTATCTGAATAAATTCCTAAAAGCCATGGCCAAGTAATACCTTGGTGATAGCTCATATCTCTTTTTATTTGGTCACCTTCATACACTTCCCTATAACCAACTTCACCCTTTGCAAGTGTTTTTAAGCCGTATGGAGTAAGCAGCTTTTTAGTAACTGTAGACATTATTTTGCTTGCCTCTTCTGAAGCTGGGTCTACTACAGGATAGTATAAACCTAGTGCAAATAATTGGTTTGGTCTTATTTTACTATCTCCTACTAAATCATCTAAACTTTTTCTTTTTTTGTTGTAAAATTTAGGTATAAAATTTTTCTTACATTTATCTGCAAGTTCTGTATATTTATTTGCTAATTCTTTTTCTTTATATAATTTAGCAAAGTCAGACATAATTTTAAGTGCATTATACCATAGGGCATTTATTTCTACTGCTTTTCCATTTCTTGGAGTAATTACTTTATCACCTATTTTGGCATCCATCCATGTATTTTGTATGTTCGGAGTCCCTGACGATAATAAACCATCCTCCATATCTAAATGAATATTATTTCCATCTACATCTATTCCTTGTATATAGCTTTCCATAATTTTTTTAAGTACATCATATAATTGCTTTTTTAAAAGTTCATAATCATGTGTATATTCTACATATTTTCTAACTTGATCAAATAGTAAAAGTGATGCATCTACACTATTATATAATGGTCTACTATCATACCCTGAATAGCCATTTGGAACAAGTCCATATTTAATGTCCCTTATTGCAGTTAATAGCACTTCTTTAGCAATGTTAAATCTTCTTGGAATAAGAAGTAACCCTTCAAAAGAAATTAGGCTATCTCTACCCCAGTCTAAAAACCAAGGGTAACCTGCTATTAAAGTATATAAAGCAAAAGATGGTCTATATGCTATAAAATTATCAGATGCAATTATATAATCTCTTACAAAAGTTTTATATTTTTCAGAATATGTTTTTTTAGGGTCAAGCAAATATGAATCATATAAAGTGCTAGTAATACGAATAATTTCTTGATTAATTAAGTTTCTACCATCTAATTCTTCTATATTTTCTTCTAATGAGCAAATAAATGTAATATATTTTTCTTCATTTGCTCTTAATTTAACCTCGTACACACCTGGTACTACAAGATTTTCTTCTGAACCTTGTCCTCTTTTTTCTTCTTCTAAATAGTACATATTTTGAAAAATATCATTACTATGTTCTACATACTTTCCTTCTGACAAGTTCATATAAATTGGTACTTTGTTATTGTTATTTACAACTAACTTTACTTTTTGGTTATTAACTTCTTGCCATAAGTCAAAGTTTGCATTAGGGGTAGTAGCATGGAAATCTCTAAAATTAATAATTGGGGCTATTTTTAGTTTTGTTCTTTTTTCATTATTTTTTACGTAATATAAAACACAAACTGTGTTTTTTCCGTAATCCATACAAATGAATTTTTTTATAGTAGCACCATCTACTTCATATGTAAAAATTGGTACATAGTCTTTTTCAAAAGAGGCTAAATATTTATACCCTGTTGAAATGTAGTTTTTTCCCATATTTGAATATAAGGTATACTCATTTCCACCACTTTCAAAACTTTCATCTACTTTAGATAGAATTAAATGCCTGTTTCCCGGTGGAGTTAATGGTGCTACAAGTAGCCCATGATATTTTCTTGTATTAATTCCTAAAATTGTAGAACTACTATAACCACCTATTCCATTTGTAATAATCCAGTCCTTTTCTATTCCTTCTTCTAATTTTAAGTGCTTTTGTTCATATTTCATTTGTATATTCCCCCATTAATAATTTGGTTTGTTCTTATGTTTATTTTTTAATTGCGTAATTTATTTATTGCATTAATAAAATCCTGTTTTTCTTTTTCTTCTAGCTCTTTTATTTGGCTAATTTCCTTTTCATTTTTTACTACTTGCTTTTTATTAGTATTTGCTTTACTATGCTTTCCTGTAGATTTACTATTTTTTGTAGTTTGATTTTTAGGCATTTTATTTAAAAAATTTGCTATTTTTGATTTTGAATCTTCGCTAGGCGCTTTGTTTTTCTTTTTCTCTTCCTTCTTAACTTCTTGTTTATTTTCTTTTTTTGTTTTTACTTGTTTTGTTTCTTGATTATGCTTTTCTACCTCTGGCTCTGATTCTTCTTCATCTAAAGGAATACCTTCTTTAACTTTCATTTTTATTTCAGATTCCCTTATAGATTCAATTCTATCTTTATATTTCTTAAAGAATTTACTTTGTTCTTTTGGTTGTTTCTTTTTGGTTTGTCTTACATTATCATTTTTTCCGCTTTCTTTTAATGATTTTTTAGCTTCTTTTAATCTGTCATTTAATAAAACATATTTTGTATCATTTTGCATATCTTTAAATTTTAAATCATCACATATAAGCTGAATAATAGAAGCTGCTATTGCATCTGGGTTGTGCCTTATATATTCACCAGACACATGAGAAAGTTCCCTTTGCATTAAATATACACCTTGTTCTTTTGCCTTGCTTGCATCTATTCCTACTAGCTCTTGACCTTGCATATTATATTTTCTAATATATTCTGGTATTAACTCACCAGTATCATAAATACAGTACTCAATTACTCCTTTACCTGCATGGTCAGTAATTGCCTTAATATGGTCTGATAATGTATAATTATCTGTTTGACCAGGTTCTGTCATTATGTTACTTACATAAATTTTAAATCCTTTACTTTCTTTAATGGCCTTTGCTACACCTTTTACTAAAAGGTTTGGTATTACATTAGTATATAAGCTACCAGGCCCTATAACTATTGCATCTGCCTCTTCTATTGCCTCTATAACTCCGGGTGTTACTTTACAGTTTGTAGGATTAATAAATATTCTACTAATTTTGCTTGCTTTTGAATTTACTATTTCTGGTATCTTATCCCTACTTTCTATAAGTGTTCCATCTTCTAGCTCTGCACATATTTTAATTGGCTCTAATGTAACAGGTAGTACTTTTCCCGTAATATTTAATATGGCTTCTGTTTGATTAATAGATTTAGCAAAATCACCATAAAGGTCGTTCATTGCCAACAAATAAATATCACCAAAAGAAAGGTCTTTAAGCCTTCCTTCTTTAAAGTTTAAGTTTAATAATTTTTGCATGTCCTCTTCATTTTCAGAAAGAGCCACTATACTTTCTTTAATATCATCAAGTGGCATTGCATTTAATAGCCTTCTTGACTCTGGAATAATTTCTCCATAATCTGAAACAGTAACAATTGCAGTAATATTATCTGTATAATTTTTTAAACCCTTTAGTACAGAGTTAAGACCTGTTCCCCCGCCAATAGCAACTATTTTTGGTCCTTGATTATATATTTTTTTATCATAAATTAAGGTATTAACATTTGCGCTTTCTACTCTATCATCTGTTTCTTGTACCAATAATTCCAATGTTCTTTTTTGAATTTTAATTATTGATACAATAACTAATACAAAACCTATTATAAAGCATAATATTATTCCTATTAATTGCATAAAGTCTAATCTTTCTTGTGTTAATATCTCTGCTATTCCAAAACAAGTAAGTACAATACCTACTATAATAAGAAATATCCATCTTTTCATTTTAGTATTGCTACTAAACCATTTAAAAAAACCCTTCATAACTTTTTATATGACTAAAATGTCATATTCTCCTTTCTTTTTTATGAAAATGTGATTTTACTCACCTATAACTTTTATTTCTAATTCTATTTTCTTTTTGCATTTTTCAAAAACTACATCTTGTACATGCTTAACCACATCTAGTACGTCTTTTGCGGTTGCGCCCCCTGTATTTACTATAAACCCTGCATGCATAGTAGATACCTGCGCTCCACCTTTTTGATAGCCTTTTAGCCCACATTCGTCAATTAATTGTGCTGTAATAAAATCAGATCCTCTTTTAAAAGTGCTACCTGCACTTGGCATTTGAATTGGCTGTTTTTGCTTTCTGCTTTCTAAATTTTCATTCATCTTTTGCTTTATTTCTTCTTTATTACCATATTGTAATTTTAACTTTACTTCAGTAATAACAACATTTTCTTCAGAAAAAATGCTATACCTATATTTAAACTTACATTCATCATTTGTTATGGTATATATGTTTAAATCACTATCCATATATGTAACTTCTGTAACAATGTCTTTCATTTCACCGCCATAGGCTCCTGCATTCATGTAAACGGCTCCACCAATTGTACCCGGTATACCACTTGCAAACTCAAAGCCTGCAATTTCTTCTTTTAATAGCATTTGTGCTAAAGCACCATTTTTAACTCCTGCTCCTAATGTTACAATTGCCATATTTTCTGTTTTTTGTATTTTAATTTTATCTATATCAATTTTAATAACAATTCCTCTAATTCCATTATCTTTTACTAATAAGTTTGTTCCATTGCCAATTACAGTTAAAGGAATATTATTGTTTTTTGCTAGTTTCAAAACTTTTTTTAAAACATCTATTGTTTTTACTAAAACTAAATTATCTGCCTTTCCGCCAATTTTAAAAGATGTATAATTTTTCATTTCTTCATCTTTTTTTACAAATTCTGTGCCTATTTCTTCTGTAAGCATTTCATAAATTTGCTCTTTTTCCAACGCACTACTCCTTTCCATTTTTATTAGAGTGCATTTTACTTTTAGATTATTCATTTTTAAATTCTATCATTTTTATACATAGATTACAAGTTTTTATAATGAAAAAACATAGTTATTTTTATATTTATTTTTTCATATATTAATAAAAAATACTGTTAAAAGTATTGAAAAATTTGTAGAATATTGTATAATTATAGTATGTTAATAAAAGGAGGAAAAATATATGTTTTGTAAACAATGTGGAAAACCAATAGATGATGGTCAAGAACTTTGTGAAGACTGCAAAAATGCTGCAGCAGCAAATGCAAATGCTAATACTAATACTAACTATAACCAAAATCCAAATCCTAACCCAAATTATAACTACAACAATGCAAATCCTAACCCTAACTTTAACCCACAAGCAAAATCTAAAGTTGCTGCTGGTTTATTAGGTATATTTTTAGGATCATTAGGTGTTCACAACTTCTATTTAGGATATACTGGAAAAGCAATTGCACAATTATTAATTACTATTTTAAGTTGTGGATTTTTGGCAGTTGTTTCTAGCGTTTGGGGACTAGTTGAAGGCATTTTAATTTTAACAGGAAGCATCAATACAGACGCAAACGGTGTTCCTTTAAAGGACTAATTATACATGAACAGAATAAAAAACGGTATTATTTTATTAATTTTAATTAGTTTTTTATGCTTTGTAGCAATAATGCCAGTAACTTGTATTTTTAAAACAGTTACTGGCATTTATTGTCCTGCATGTGGGTTAACTAGATCGTTTTTGTCTATTATTAATTTTCATTTTATTGATGCTATTTGGTATAATATTCTTGGTATTCCCATGTTTGCTTTTATTATTACTTTTATACTTATGCTTATATATGATTTTCTAAAAAACCGTTTTTATTTTATTCCTAAATTGTTAAATTTTTTTGAAAAACATTATATTTTTATTCTTGTGTTATTATTAATAAGTTTTGTATTTAATAACCTTAAATTTATATTTAACTTTATTTAATACTTTTTATATTTTAATTTTTTAGCTGTAATTTTAAAAATCAATAACAAAAAAACCTCAAGTATAACTTGAAGGTTTTTTAATTTAATAATACCTCTTTATTTATACAAACCATAGAAGTATTAAATAGCTTAAACATACTGCACCAGAATTAATAGCAGCACCTACTCCTAATGCTTGTTCATCTTTTTTATTTATACCCTTTTTTTCTGCTTGTTCTTGTTTTTTTGAATTCTGGTAACCTGATACTGCTGCAAAAATAACACCAAAAATTGCTATAATGAATGATGGTAATTTTGTTGCTTGAAAAAAGCTCATAATTGCTGCAACAACGCTAATTACAAAAGCTAATAATCCCATAAATTATTTCTCCCTTCTTTTGTATTATTATTATATGAGTAATTATACCATTAATAGATAATTTTTTGCAATATTTTTTCATTTTTTCTTTATAATTTTATTTTTCTAATTTCACATTACGTATCGTTCCTAGAAGGTCAAAGACCTTCATGTCCATTCATTTCTAATCCACTCCCCAGCTTCACATCGTAATTTCATTCTTCTTCCGTCTCACTTTGGTCTGTTTTTGTATGCTATATTGTGACTTATTTCGACTTGGTTTCTATTTTACATAAAGTACAACACGGAAACTAACTTGGGGAAGACCATCTTCAGATGCCCTACGGTCACCAGTGCGTCTAGTGATTTGACCTTCATTACCAGGATTTGTGAAGTCGCCCCCACGATGAACAGCATACATTACATTGCCGTCATTTTCATTATGATATCCATACTCCGTTGTCCATTCATCCATGTTTCCTGCCATATCATATATATTTTTTAACTTTGTATTAGCACTTGCTCCTGTTGCCATTTCTACATAGTGATTATATTTATAAGTATTAGTATCACTATCATACTTATTATATTTATCAGTTGCATCGTTATTTGCATCAGTCCAGTTACGAGTCCATCCAGATTTGAATTGTCCATATTGGTAACTCTTTCCAATGCACCAACCTACACTTGAACTATCTTCTTTCTTATATTTATATAAATGTTCTGCCCATAAACAATTGTCTTCTTTTATTTCAGTATTATTTCTATAATTTCCATGAGCAGTGCTATCTTTTTCTATTCCTTCGTATTCCTTTGACATCCATGTTACAACCGTGTCCCACGCTGTTCCATCTACTAATTGACTTCTTACTCCATAAGTTTCTCCACTATACATTCTTCCGGATACTGTTTTGGCATTTGTTTGACTTATATAATTCCAGCATTGATTTCCTGCTTTACTTACTGGTTTTAAATTTTCCCCAGTTTTTGTTTGCGTAGTATCTTTTGAATTTGCATCTTTATAACTTTTGTCAGATGTACTTTCATCAACATAAAAGTCTGCATTACTTGGTACTCCTGCTTCATATCTTGCTATATAAAAACCTTTATTTTCTTCTACACTTTTTTTATTTGCTGTTTCATCTATTTCATCATCTTTCCAGTCACTATATTTTCTATAACGATATGTGGTCCAACCTTTATCGTTATTTTCTCCATCAGCTATCGTAGAAGAATCATCCACCTGTTCTACTTCATAGTCATGTTTTTTGTATTCATCTACTGTACAAGGTACCCACACAAATTCGTTTCCTTCGCTATCTGCTATTACTACTCCTTCATCTATTAGTTCTCCTTCTTTTACTTTAAATCCTTTTGGCACTGTCATTGTCTTTCCAGTTTCATCTTTTATTTGTTTATTTACAGTAAATATTTTTCCTTTTTGTATTGCCTCTTTTACTGTATCTGGCAAACCGCCTCTTTCAAACTCTTCTAATTGATTAACTAGTTTTCCTACATCCTCTTGCTCTTGTTTTATAGATTTATCTGTTTTTTCTTTTGCTTTTTGAGCCCCACTTATTATTCCATTTTCTCCAAACACTGCTGTTATACTTACACCTGCTAATATTAATAAAACCACTATGTTTAGTATGTTATCGGGGGTTAGGCTGCAGAAAATAAGACTGATATAGAT
>CANQGW010000030.1 GCA_947623555.1 uncultured Clostridia bacterium | reverse complement strand
ATTCTATTTATATTTTTAAATTCAAACTTCTACGACCATTGCGAGGAACGAGCAATTTAGTACTATTGTTACTACTAGTGCAATTAGCGTTATTCCTTTGTTTTTCAACACTTTTTCCTCCTTCGCAAGTTTTCTTTAAGGTATATACTTAAAGAAAATGCAAAAATGCTTGTAAGGCTCTGTTCCGCTTAATTACAAGCATTTTTTAGAGTTCAAAAAAGAAGAAATTTTTTAATTTTTTCGAAAAAATATTTATGACAAACTTTTCTTTTTTTCCTTGACATTCTAGGCTTTTATTGCTATCATAAGTATATAAAAATTTTCTTTAAGTATATACCTTAAAGAAAATTTTTTTGTTATTTTTTATAATAAAATGCCATCTAGATCATTTTTTCCATATTCAATTGGTTTGTTAAATAGATACGCAAAAAATTGCTAAAAAAGTTAAGACAAAACCCCCGTCCCATTGTCTAACAAATACAACTCTGCCTTTTCTACTTTTCTTCCTAGCGCATTTTCCAATGCTTGTTTATAGATTTCTAATTGCACCTTATATTTTTGATAAAGCTCTTCTTTTGCATTTTCTTTGTTTTCAACATGGTCAGTTTTAAAATCAATTAAAATTAGTTCATCATCTTTGCTTATGTAATACAAATCTATAATACCTTGCACTAAAATTGTTTTCTCGGAGCCCGCTTCTTGTGCTTCTTTTATTATTTCATTTGCAGGTAGGCTAATATAAAAAGGTTGCTCTTTATGTATTTCTTTTGCCTTTTTTAAATCTTTAAATAATTCTGACTGTGTATATTGGTAAATAAGGTTAACATCAATTGCCTTTGCTTCATTTGGAAGTATAATTTCATTATCCACTAATTCTTGTATTAGCATATTAATATCTTTAGGGGTATATTCCTTTTTTTCATCCAGCTTTTGTATGCATAAATGTACTAAACTTCCCTTTTTAGCGTTTGTAATAACTTCGTTTTCATTTAAAAATTTAGGTACTACTTTTTCTAAATAGCTTTCTTCAAAACTTTTCTCTTCTAACTTACTGCTTAATTCCTGCAATTTAATTTTTTCTTGCTTTATATTAGTTACAGAGGTTTTTGTAGGAAGCATTGTGTCTGATAAATATGAATACTTCCAGTTTAACTTGTTTTGTAAATCAGCTTTATTTTTATTTATTTCGTCTTTTGGAATTTTATTTAAATATGTTGTAATTTTTTCTTTTATGTTTTCTTCTATTTTTTCATTTTGATTTTTTAATAATTTTAATACATCATTTTTTGAATATGTTTGCAATGTAACAATTTCTTTTAATGGTATTTTTTTGCCCTTTAAAACTACACCATTTTTAGAAGATAATATGTAAGCATATTCTATCCAGTCTAAATAGCTTTTTGCTTTTTGAATAAGTTTATAATCTAATTTAGCGTTTTCATTTTCATATAAGGACAATTCTTCACTTTTTTTGTTTAATTCTTCTTCAAAATTTTTACTTCTTCCAGTAATAAATAGTTTTTCTTTTGCCCTTGTTAATGCTACATATAAAATTCTTTCTTCTTCAGATAAGGTTTCTTTTTTCATTTTTAGTTTAATAGCTTCTTTTGCCAAGGTATTATATTTTATTCTTTTGTTTGAATTTATTAAGCTTGGACCAAATCCAATATCTTGGTGAAGCAATATTACATCATTTAAGTCTTTTAAGTTGAATTTTTTTTGAGCACTACATAAAAATACAACAGGAAATTCAAGTCCTTTGCTTTTGTGAATACTCATAATTCTTATAACATCTTCATTTTCTCCTATTAATTTTGCTGATGTTAGGTCTCCATTTTGCTTTTTTAACTTTTCTATAAAATGAATAAAGTTAAATAAACCTTTATAGCTTGCTGTTTCATATTGTTTAGCTTTTTCAAATAGATTTTTTAAATTTGCCTGCCTAATTGCACCATTTGGAAGTAGCCCAACATACTCATAATAACCTGTATCTAAATATATTTGCCAAATTAATTCATCTAATGTTTTATATTTTTCTTGCATTTTCCACTTTTCTAATTTTTCTAATAAGGTCTCTATTTTTAACTTTAGTTCATCATCTGCTGAAATTCTTGCTTTTAATAATGCCTCATAAAAATTACAGTTTCTATCAGTTAACCTTATTTTAATTAAATCATTATCTGTAAAGTTTCCAATAGTTGACCTTAAAACTACAACAAGTGGTATTTCTTGCAAAGGATTATCTATAATTTTTAAAACAGAAAGTATTGTTTCAATTTCTACCGAATCTAAATATGATGTAGAACTATCAGTAAATACTGGTAGCATTAAGCTTGAAATTTCTTTTTCATATATTGGAGCAAGCGTGTTTGTTGCTCTTAATAAAATAACTATATCTTTTGGCCTTAATTTCCTATAGCCCTCATTTTTGTCATATACCATATAGCCACTTTCTAATAGTTCTTTTATTTTATTTGCTACAAATTTAGCCTCTAATACTTCATCTTCTACTTTTTCTTCATCTTCTTCGTCAGGCTCTTCATCATCTTTAAATGCTGTTACGCTTTCATCTTCTTTTAAGTCTAAAATTAAAAGCTCGGTTTGATTTTGAAATTTTTCTTTATCATCTGGCATTTGAGGATAATTTGCTCCATAATTTAAATATTCAGTTTCGTTATATGAAATATCTCCTAGTTGTTTTGACATAATGGTTTCAAAAACTAAATTTGTAAAATCTAATATATTGTTTCTACTTCTAAAGTTTCTAAATAATTGTATTTTTAAATTATCATTTTCTAACTTTTCTTCTTTAATTTTGTATGTTTCGTATTTTTGCAAAAACAATTCAGGCATTGCACCTCTAAATTTATAAATGCTTTGTTTTACGTCGCCTACCATAAATATGTTATTGCCTTTTGAAATACTTGTTAGTATTGCCTCTTGTACTAAATTGCTATCTTGATATTCATCTACTGCAATTTCCATATATTTTTCTTGATATTTTTTTGCAGCTTCTGTTTTTTTATCATCACTTCCGAAGTAAAATTTTTAAAGCAAAATGCTCAATATCGTTAAAGTCTATACAATTTTTTTCTTTTTTACATTTAGCAAAGTTTTGTGCAAATTCTAATGTTAAGTTACATAGGTTTTGTAAAATTGGATACATTTGGGTAAAATCACTACATATAGAAGAAGAATTTTTACATATAATTTTGCATAATCCTTCTTTAACTTTTTTTCTTACTCTATCTCTTATAGCTTTTGCCTCTTCTTTTAAGTCTAAAGTTACCTTTTTATCTATTGGCCATTTTTTAAAATCTATATTATTTAATTTTTTATAAGTATCGTCCCATGAGTCTAATGTACTTATAGCATCTTCTATTTGAATTATATCTCCTGATATAGTATTTGTAAATTTTGCAAGTTCTACATAAGGCTGCATTTTATTATGAATGTTTTTAAGGTTTAGCAAACATTCCTCAAGCCCTTCTCTTACATGGTCTATTAAAATTTTACCCCAAACTGTTTCAGAAAAATTATTTATACTATCATCTATTTTAAATTCATTTAATTTTTCTTCAAGCCATTTTTCAGGAAATGGACTACTTTGAATAAAATCGTATATTGTTAGTACTAATTCTTGTAGGGGTTCATCACCTCTATAGTTTGTATAAGTTTCTATTAAATTTATAAAATTTTCATCGTTTTTCTCATATTTTTGTTCAAATAAATCGTCTAATGTATCTTGCTTTAGTAAAGCTATTTCAGCTGTATCTGCAATTCTAAAGTTACTTGGCATATCTATTTCATAAAAATAGTTTCTAATAACTTCTAGGCAAAAAGAGTGAATTGTACAAATACTAGCTTTATTAAGCAAAGTAATTTGCCTTTGTAGATGTGTATTTTGAGGTTCCTCTTCTAATTTTTTATATATAGCCTCTAAAATTCTTTCTCTCATTTCACTAGCAGCAGCATTTGTAAAAGTTACAACTAATATTTTATTTATATCCATTTTTTCATCAATAATTTTATGGATAATACGTTCTACAAGCACAGCAGTTTTACCACTACCTGCGGCAGCAGCTACTAAAAGGTTTGAGCCCTTTTCTTGTATAGCTTGCAATTGTTCATTAGTCCATTTTACTTTTGACATATATTGCTCCTTTTTGTCATTTTTTGCAAGTTAATTATATATTAAATTTAAGTAGTTTTCAATGTTTTTATTTTGGATATTTTTTAGAATTAAATTTATATTTGAAAAAACTCAATTTTATTCAAATAAATCTGAATGACTTCCTGTTCTAATTAACGTTAACAACAGTACTTTGTTATTTTTAGAATAAATTAAAAGTATGTCAGGTTTTATATGACATTCCCATATGCCGCTTACTTTTAGGTTCTAATATGTGATTACAATATTTATCTGGAAGAACATAATCATTAGCTAACATTGTAATCACATTCACAAATTCTTCTTCACTAAAATTGTTTTTACTTTTTACTTTTTTATAATCTTTTTTAAATTTATTGGTCATTTGAATTTTGTATTTAATCGTCATTATTTAAATCCTCCATTAATTCATTAACACTATTAAAGCTTTTATAATTTTCTGGATGTTTTTTCATATTTTCTGCCTCTTTTATAGCTTCTACTGTTTGTTTATTATATTTTTTTATAATAAAAGGTATACTTTCTGTCATTACAATCTGCTTAAAAAATATTGTAATCGCATCTGCAATATTCATTCCTAAATCATTTAATGTTTCTTCTACTTCTTTTTTTAGTTGTGGTTCTATTCTTATATTTATATTATCCGTTTTAGCCATAATAACACCTCCAATTTATATTAATTGTAATACAATGTATGTTAAATGTCAATATATTATATTGGCATTTGATAATTTTAGTGAATATACTAGCAAAAATTTAATAAGATTTCTTTGCATAAATATAATCAAAGAAATCTTATTTATATTTTAATTTAAATATAATTCAGGGTCTTGTTCTTCGTTATCTTTTAGTAACTCAAAATGCAAATGAGGTTCATCAGATATTTCAAAAACAGCTGTATCTCCTACTGTACCTATACTTTGCCCTTGTTTTACCTTTTCGCCTTTAGTAACAAATTCTGTTGATAAAAGATTTGCATATACTGTTTTATAGCCATTTACATGCTCTATAATAACAGTTAACCCATAACGTGGATCATTTTTTATAGATGAAACTGTTCCATCTGCTGATGCTTTTACAACTGTTGTTTTGTCTGCTTGAATATCTATTCCATTATGTGACATCCAAACATCTAATGTTGTAGAATAAACCAATTTATTTTCTGCAAATTCTTTCATAATGTCACCACTAACTGGCATTTTAAATTCAGGGTCTGGAACCTTTTCTTGTTTAGGTTCTTCCTTACTTACAGCTGTATTATTTTTGTTAGTAGTAGTTTCCTTCTTGGTTTCAGAAATACTTGTATTTATAGCTACTTTTTCTGCCGAATTACTACTTTCATCATCATTAACTGTAGTAGTTTCTTCAGTATTGTTTACACTTTGCTCTTGCATTTCATTAACTGTTTTACCGTAATCTGTACTTGTTTCTTCTGATTTTATATTACTAATAGAATTAGTATCAAGCATTCCAAGTTGGGCTTCTTTTGATAATGTACCACTATAAACTAAAAATGTTATTACAAAAACAATTACTGCAAAAGCTAAAACACTTCCTGTAATATATAACATTTTTTTGGTATCTAACCCATCCTCAATAACTGCTTTTTTTCTATTTTCTCTTCTCATAAAATATTTCCTCCTTAATTTTTTCTTTAGTACCATTATTAACAATTTTGAGAAAATTATACAAAAAATGTTATATATCTTTTATTTCTACTCCTGTATAAAAATGATGAATAATTTCTTCATAATTTTGTCCTTGTTTTGCCAAACTATCTGCTCCAGTTTGGCTCATTCCAACACCATGTCCATAACCTGTAACTTCAAATAATATGTTATTTGCATCAATTGTTATTTTAAAATTTGCAGACCTTAAACCAAATAATGTTCTTACCTCTACACCAGATAGTTCTACATTTCCTACAGTAATTGTTTTTACACGTCCTCCTTCTGTATATTCTTTTACTTTAATACAATCCTTTTTCTTGTAATCAATTTTAAAATTGCTATGTGCTTTTTTTATAATTTCTTCAAATTCATCTTTGCTAACTGTAACTTTAGATGAATACTGCGAATATGCATCTTCACCAGAAGTTTGTACTGACTGTAAATATGGGTATCCGCTTCCTCCCCAAACATTTATAGGGCTTTCTGTACTACCGCCACTATTAGAGTGAAAGAATGCATTAATTGGCTTACCATCGTATGTAATTATTTTTCCTTGAGTTTCATTTACACTGCTTACAATTTTATTCCAGTATTCTTCTTTAACGCTATCTTCCCATTTGGCTAACCTATTTTCCTTTGAAATCCATGCTTGACAGCAATTAGAATCATCACAAATATCTGCTCCTTTATGTTTAGAAGTATTTTGTACCATTTTATATAGTGTAAATGTTCTTGCCACAACAGCTTGAGCTTTTAATGCCTCTTTTTCATATTTTGCTGGCATTTCGCCACTTACAACACCATATAAATATTCATCAAGTGGAAGTTCTTCTATTTTATTTGTGCTTTTGTGTAACAGTTTCACTTTATTATACTTTTTATAATCATATGTAGACTGAATAGTAATTTCATTTACTTGCAGGTTAGTATTAGCTTGCTTACTTTCAAAATGAGAAGTAAAAAATATGGGAATAATAAAACAAATTGATATAAATATAAAAAAATATATCATATACCTTTTCACTGTTTTTTCCTCCTTTTTAACCTGCTAATTTCACTTTCATTAATTCTAATGTTTTTCTTTCTATTCTAGATACTTGCACTTGTGTAATGCCCAGTATTTTAGCAATTTCTGTTTGAGTTTTCCCCCTATAATAGCGTAGCAGTATTACCTCTCTTTCTTGCTTTTTTAAATTTTTAATAATTTGTTGTATGCATATTTTATTTGTAACCATTGTTTGCTCATCTACAGAGTTTTCCATTTTATCTAATAAAGTTAAGCCATCACCATCTTCACTATATAGTTGTTCATCAATAGAGTTAACTGGTTGAAAAGCCTCTAGTACTAGTGTAATATCCTCTTTACTTATGTTTAAACTTTTTGCCATTTCTTCTATGGTAATTTCTTTTCCATGCTTTTTATAATATTCATTTTTTATATTTAATACCTTTACAGCTGTTTCTTTTAAACTCCTGCTAATTTTAATTGGTCCATTATCCCTTATGTACCTTTTTACTTCTCCTAATATATATGGAACTGCGTATGTAGAAAGTCTTACATCATAGTTTGTGTCAAATCTTTTAATGCATTTAATAAACCCCATTACACCAACTTGATATAAATCTTCTATTTCATGCCCTCTATCTTGAAAACGCTTTACAATATTCCAAATAAGTCCTTTATTTTTTTCTATTAAGTCAGACATTGCTTGATTATTACCCTGTTTTGCCTTAAGAATATCTTCTACCTTATTTTCAAATTCCTCCTGCATAAAATGCCTCCTATTTTTAAGTAAATATCAATTTATTAGAGCATTTTCTTCCATATTTTCTTCTATGTTTTCTTGTTTTTTAATTTTCTTTTTCATAATTACTTTTGTTCCAATTCCTACAACAGAATGTATTTCCACCTTGTCCATAAAGCTTTCCATAATGGTAAATCCCATTCCAGACCTTTCTAAACTTGCCTTTGTTGTATAAAGCGGTTTTCTTGCAAGCTCTACATCCTCTATTCCCTTGCCACTATCAGTTATTTCAATTTCCACTTCATCATTTAGTAAAGTAGCTTTTATTTTTACCTTGCCTTCAGTATCCTCATACCCATGAACAATACAGTTTGTTACCGCTTCTGAAACCGCAGTTTTAATATCTGCTAGTTCTTCTATTGTAGGATCTAATTGCGCACAAAATGCAGCTACCGTAATACGTGCAAAAGCTTCATTGTTAGACCTGCTTAAAAATTCTAATTCCATTTCATTATCATACCTACTTTTCATTTTTGTACCTCCTTCTTTTTATACTGCTTGCTTAATTGGAATAATTTTTAATATTCCACTCATTTCTAATACTTTTAAAATGCTTTTATTAGCATTTATAAGTTCTGCAGTTCCACCTAAAAGTTTAACTAGCTTGTACCTTCCTATTAAAAGCCCTATTCCTGCACTATCCATGAAAGAAACATTACTAAAATCAAATACAATTTTTCTAGGCATAAATCTTGTAATTTCATAATCCATTCTCCTCCTTATTTTTTCTGTAGTATGATGATCAATTTCTTCTGCAATTTCCAAGTACAATATATGGTTTTCTTCATCAAATTTACTATTCACGCTAATTACCTCCTTGTTATTTGCTTGTCCAATTATACATTTTTTTCCAGTTAATATCTAGAGTAAAATATAAGAAGTTTTGTCGAAATATAGGAAGTTTTCGACATTTTCTGATTTTTGTTTTTATCAGTAAATATTATTAACCATCTCATAGCTTGAAGATTTATGAAATTAAAAGCAGTATTTAGTGATAGCTTCGTTTTACATAAACTATTTACTTTTTGCATAATTTATGGTATAATATTTCTATTCCAAACCTAGCGTACTTTGCTAGGAACCCAATTTGGGAAATTTATTTAAAAGGAGGCTCTCCTATGGTAACGGGGAACCGGGATTTTCTCAATGACCCAAAAGCTTCATCCATTTCTTATGCACCAAAAGAATGGGAACGAGTGGAAAGAGAACAAAAGAAAAGGCACGAACGAATAACTGCAAATCAGTTAAAAATAGTTAAAAGTGCCTTGGATAGAGCTTCTCTAAACCCTGTTGTTTCTTCCAAAGGTGAAGAAACAAAACTTGTTGCTGTGATTTTGCTAGATGAGGAAATGGAGCCGGAAATCTACAATTTAATTGTAGATGCAGGATGGTCAAAGCCTGTAAAAGCAGTTGTTCAGTCTGCTGAAGGTCTTAAGACATTTGGTCCTACAAATCTGGTGGCCTATATTGTTGAGTATGATCCTAAAAAGGCAGGAAAAGCCGAAAATGATGAGCACCAAAATAATTAATTTGCTCATCTAATATACCAAAAAAGCACCTATCCAATAAGATAGGTGCTTTTTTTATTTTTTAATTACATACTTTTTAATCTTTCTTCTACTTTTGAAAGCATGTCTTTATATTTTTCAAGTTTTTCCTTTTCCTCATTTATTTTAGCCTCTGGTGCCTTATTTACAAAACCTGGGTTAGAAAGCATTTTTTGTGCTCTTTCTACTTCTGATATTAGCTTTTCCCTTTCACCTTCAAGCCTTTTTCTTTCTTCTTCTATATCTACTAAATCTTCAAATGGCATATATACCTCTATTCCATTTTCTAGTACAGACATAGCATTTTGAGGAATATCTTTCTTTTCTTTTTGACATACAACTTCACTTGCAAAAGCTAATTTTTGTAACATAGGCTCTAATTGTTTTATTACGTTTTCATCTATATTAGTTACAAAAATAAGTTTTGATTTTTTGCTAGGATGTACATTTAAGTTTGTTCTTAAATTTCTAATACCTGTAATAATATTTTTTAGTTTTTCAATTTGTAGTTCTTCTTCATCAAATGATATAGGTACTAACTCTTCAGGCCATTTAGATATCATAATGCTTTTATCTTTATGATAAAGCTCCATATAAATTTTTTCTGTTACAAATGGCATAACTGGATGCAATAATTTTAAAGAGTCTTTTAATACTCTATTTAATGTATATTTAGCAGAAAATTTGGTTTTACAATTTTCATCATAAAGACGTGGTTTTACCATTTCTATATACCAGTCACAAAATTCATTCCATATAAAATCATAAATTTTTTGTGTTGCAATTCCTAATTCAAAATTTTCTAGGTTATTAGTTACTTCTTTTGATAACTTACCTAATTTTGATAAAATCCATTTATCTTCATAGCATAAATTTTCAGGTAAAGTATCATCTTCTAGCTTACTAATTTCTTCTTTAGAGCAGTTTTGCAAATTACTTAAAACAAATTTAGATGCATTCCATAATTTATTTGCAAAGTTTGATGCTGACTCTAACTTTTCTGGCATGTACCTTATGTCATTTCCTGGTGAAATTCCAAGTACTAATGAAAACCTTAATGCATCTGTTCCGTATTTATCAATTACCTCTAATGGATCAATACCATTGCCTAAACTTTTAGACATTTTTCTTCCTTGGCTATCACGTACAATTCCATGAATAAATACATTTTCAAAAGGTACATTTCCTGTATGTTCCAATGCTGAAAATATCATTCTTGCTACCCAGAAGAAAATAATATCATAGCCTGTAACTAATGTGCTAGTTGGGTAAAAATATTTAAAGTCTTCTGTATTTTCTGGCCAGCCAAGTGTTGAAAATGGCCATAGGGCTGAACTAAACCAAGTGTCTAAAGTATCTTCGTCTTGTTTTAAGTGTGTAGCTCCACATTTTGAGCACTTTGTAGGTTCTTGTTCTGCTACATTTATATGCCCACATTCTTCACAATAATATGCTGGTATACGGTGACCCCACCAAAGCTGTCTTGATATACACCAGTCTTGAATGTTTTCCATCCAGTTGTAGTAAATTTTATCAAACCTTTCTGGAATAAACTTTATTTTTCCTTCTTTTACTACTTGTATTGCAGGTTTTGCAAGTGGCTCCATCTTTACAAACCATTGCTCTGATATTTTAGGTTCAATAGTATTGTGGCAACGGTAACACTTTCCTACATTGTGGTTATAATCCTCTATTTTTAGTAAATAGCCTTCTTTTTCTAATTTTTCTACTATTTTTTGCCTTGCTTCATAAATGTCCATTCCTTCAAATTCTGGATATAAATTACCCATTTTAAAGTTTTCGTCAAATACTTCTATTATTTCTAGATTATGTTTTAAAGCTGCTTGATAGTCGTTTACATCATGTGCAGGAGTTAGTTTAACTGCTCCAGTTCCAAATTCTTTTTCTACAAATTCATCTGCAATTACTGGAATTTCTTTATTCATAATAGGAAGTATAACTGTTTTTCCAATTATGTCTTTATATCTTTCATCATCTGGGTGAACTGCAACGCCTGTATCTCCAAGCATTGTTTCTGGTCTTGTTGTGGCTACTATAACATATTTTTCTTCTTCACCTTTTACTGGATATTTAATATACCATAAATGAGTTGGTTCCTCTTCATATTCTACTTCTGCATCTGAAATTGATGTATTGCAGTATGGGCACCAGTTAATCATTCTTTTGCCACGATAAATAAGTCCCTTTTCATAAAGCTTTACAAAAACGTGTTTAACTGCATTTGATAAACCTTCATCCATGGTAAACCTTTCTCTTGACCAGTCACAAGAACAGCCCAATTTTTTTAATTGATTTAGAATAGTTCCGCCATACTCTTTTTTCCATTCCCATGCGCTTTTTAAAAACTCTTCTCTACCTAATTCTTCTTTGGTGGTTCCTTCATCTTTTAATTTTTCTACTATTTTAGCTTCAGTTGCAATAGATGCATGGTCTGTTCCTGGAACCCATAAGGTATTAAAGCCTTTCATTCTTTTATATCTAATTAAAATATCTTGCAAAGTTTCGTCTAATGCATGCCCCATGTGCAATTTTCCTGTAATGTTTGGTGGTGGAATTACAATTGTATATGGCTTTTTTGCTTTATCGTCTGATGGTTTAAAATAATTGTTTTCCATCCAGTTGTTATAAATTGTTTCTTCAAAACTTTTTGGTTCAAATTTTCCCTCTAAATTATGCTTTTCACACATTTTATTCTCCTCCTTATACATCAAAAAACCTCGCCACTATTTAAGGGCGAGGTTCAGTTTGCGCGGTACCACCTTAATTATTAAATAAAAATTATTTAACATCTTATTTGCTTTTAACGCAAGCTACACGAATATATTTACTTTTTTATTTCAATATATTAACTCCAAAGCTACCTTCAGTTTACTTTTCTATTAGAAGCTTTCAGCCCAAGTGACTTCTATTCTCTTTTATAGCTAGTTTAAACTTACTCCTCTTTTTCACAGTTTTTTATTTATGTTAGTTATTGTAACACGTTTTTAAAAAAATATCAATAGTTCTATATGTTTTTAATTTTGACTTTGGAGTTTATTTTACATAAAGCACCACACGAAAACCATAGAGTGGATTTACGTTAACAGCCGAATTATTACCATTACGGCTAGAAATTGGAGCAGTTTTCCCACCGTAGTCGAAACTTCCTCCACGAAGAACAGTGTACTTCTTGCTACTAGTTTCGCTACCATGATATCCATATTCTGTTGTCCATTCGCTCATATTGCCTGCCATGTCATATATATTTTTTAATTTTGTATTATCACTTGCTCCTGTTGCCATTTCTACAAAGTAATTATATTTATAAGTATTAGTATCACTACTATAACTATTATATTTATCAGCTGCATCGTTAGTTGTATCAGTCCAGTTTTCAATACATCCAGATGTGAATAACCCATATTGATAATTTTTCGCTATACACCAACCTACACTCGAACCGTCACTTTTCTTATATTTATATAAGTGTTCTGCCCATAAACAATTATCTTCTTTTATTTTAGTTTTTTCTTCGCTATTAGTTGCATAATTTCCATGAGTGGTACTTTCTTTTTCTATACCTGGGTATTCTTTTGACATCCATGTTACGACCGTGTCCCACGCTGTTCCATCTACTAATTGACTTCTTACTCCGTAAGTATCTCCACTATACATTCTTTCTGATACTGTTTTAGCATTTGCTTGTTCTATTAAGTTCCAAGATTGCACACCTTTTTTACTTACTGGCTTTATATTTCCGCTTATATCATTTTTACTTGTTTGATATGTTTTATTATTACTTAAAGCATCTACATAAAAGCTAGCACCTTTTGGTACTCCTGCTTCATATCTTGCTATGTAAAAACCTCCATTATTTTGTACACTTTTTTTATTTTCTGTTTCATCTGTTTCTTCTTTCCAGTCACTATATGACCTATAATACCATGTGGTCCAGCCTGCGTCAGTTTCGCCACTTTCACTTGTATCTTCTACATATGTACCTTTATCATTTTCAGTATTATTATATTCATGTTTTTTGTATTCATCTACTGTACAAGGCACCCATACAAACTCATTTCCTTCGCTATCTGCTATTACTACTCCATTTTCTATTAGCTCTTCTTCTTTTACTTTAAATCCTTTTGGCACTGTCATTGTCTTTCCAGTTGCATCTTTTATTTGCTTATTTACAGTAAATATTGTTCCTTTTTGTATGGCTTCTTTTACTGTATCTGGCAAACTTTCTCTTCTTACTTCGTCTAATTTATTTACTAGCTCTTCTACATCTTCTTGCTCTTGTTGTACTGTTTCATCTGTTTTTTCTTTTGCTTTTTGGGCTCCGCTTATTATTCCATTTTCTCCAAATACTGCTGTTATACTTACTCCTGCTAATATTAACAAAACTATTATTGTTACTACTAGTGCAATTAGCGTTATTCCTTTGTTTTTCAACACTTTTTCCTCCTTTGCAACTTTTCTTTAAGGTTTATACTTAAAGAAAATACAAAAATGCTTGTAATTGGCGGTTCCGCTCAATTACAAGCATTTTTTAGAGTTCAAAAAAGAAGAAATTTTTTAATTTTTTCGAAAAAATATTTATGACAAACTTTTCTTTTTTTCCTTGACATTCTAGGCTTTTATTGCTATCATAAACATATAAAAATTTTCTTTAAGTATAAACCTTAAAGAAAATTTTTTTATTATTTTTTATTAATTTCTTTGTTATAAAGTGCATTAAATATTTAGTTAAGCTATAATTTCAAAATCTAATTTTCTTTTAATATTGGATAACCATTATTACTATTATCTTCGTCTTTTGCCCAGACTTGCTTGCCTTCCTCATTTCCTGAATTTAGTTTGTCTACAAATGATACAGTTCCTTCTGGTACATCAATATCTTTCATTTGTGCTTCTGTTCTGCTTTCTGCGGTTTCATTTATATCTTTTAAATTTACTGCACCTGCGCATGTACCTTCTAAATAATAACAATTTGTAACTGTCGTATTTTCTAAATTTCCTGTTCCTATAACTCCTCCGTATATAAGTATTGCTACCTTGGTTTGTTGCACTGACATTTCCTGTATTATAACAATTTGTTATTGTAGCACTAGTTGTACTAGTAGATACACAACAAATTCCCCCGATGCCGTTAGTAATTCCTTTTACTTCTCCTCTATTATAACAATTATCTATAACAATAGTTGATGTATATCCTACATTCCCTGCTACTCCACCAACACTGCTTTTCCCATTTATTTCTTTCTTATTATAACATTGTTTTATTTTAGATCCAGCAGTTAGGCTACCACATATTCCACCTACTTGTTCTATGCCATTTTCTAAAGTTCCTATCTTTCCTTCATTATAACAGTTATATATTGTACAGCTAGTTGTTGCATTTCCAACTATTCCACCAAATATTATTTTACTTTTACCTGTTTCTGCTATTGCTTTTACTTCGTTATAATTATGTGAATTTCTTATTTCACTCTGTTTTGCATTTCCTATTATTCCTCCTGCTGCTACAGCGTATTGATTTGCGACGCTACTATTATTCAATACACCATCTCCTATTATTATTCCATTATTATTACAATTATCTACTATGCTTTTTTCACTATTACCTGCTATTCCTCCTACATATCTTTTTCCTCTTATCTCTCCATCATTACTACATGATGTAACTTTGTTTCCTTCTTGTTTTGTATCTCCTACTATTCCTCCTACATCTTGATATGATCCAATTATTTTTCCTATATTTTTACTTTCTGTTATATTTCCACTATTCCAGCCTGTTATTCCACCTACATTTTCCGATGCTGTTCCTCTACTTTCTATTGTTCCCCTGTTTTCACATTTTTCTATTAATGGTATTGTTCCACTATTAAACCCTGCTATTCCTCCAAAACTTCCGGATATGCCAGATACGTTACCTCTATTAGAACATTCTTTTATTATTCCGACCAGAGTTTGAACCTACTATTCCTCCAACGAAAACTCCTATGTATTTTTCTGGATCTACCGTTTCATTTTCTGTTATTTTCGCACTATTACTACTTGATGTAATTGTTCCACCATAGTTTTGTCCAACTATTCCTCCTACATATTGTTTTGCTGTTATTTCTCCGCCTTCTGTTTTTACTCTATCTACTGTTCCATAGTTTCTTCCTACTAGACCTCCTACATAGACTTTTGTTGATGTTATATTTACATTTGATATTACTATATTTTTTATACTACTTTTATCTCCGCAGTAACCAAATAAACCCATATAATTACTTTCTTCTTCATTTATATATAGGTTTTTTATAGTATGCGCTCCTCCATCAAAACTTCCTTTAAATTGTTTTTCTGCATTTCCTATTGGCATAAAGCCGCCTTCCTGTTGTTAATTCTGTTTTTAATTCTTCTGTACCATTTGCTTTATTTATATCTCCATAATCTGTTCTTGTGTAATCTACATACGATAAATTTGACTTAAAATCTAGGTTTATTCCTAGCTTTACTACCTTTTCTTCATAACTATTTCCTTCATTTACATTGTT
>CANQGW010000029.1 GCA_947623555.1 uncultured Clostridia bacterium | reverse complement strand
ATTAGTTATTGACTATCAATATAAAAGTGCATTGGATTTTTCAGATGGTCTTGCATATGTAACAAAAGATTCGGATACTTTTGAATTTATAAATAACAAAGGAAAAACAATTATAGCAGGAAAAATTATAAAATAAAAAACAGGTATATAAAAAGGAGTTTAAAGATGAAGAAAAAATTAATATTTTTCATAATTATCCTTATTATTTGTGTTAGTATTTTGGGTATAATAATATTTAATAAATCACATAACGATTTAGAACAAAAATATATTGAAGAAGCAAAAAACACAAATAACATATCTGGTCAATATTCATCAGTAAAAGTAAATGATTATGAAACAGCCAAAGAGTCATTAAAAGATGTTCAAGAAGTTTTAAAGATAAAAAATATAGATAGTGAATTAGTATTAGATGAAATAGATACAACAGGTAATTATATAAATACATACAAATTTTCTCAACTATATAATGAAATAGAAGTATATAATGGTGGATTAATAATTTATACAGATAAATCTGGAAATACAAAAGGAATTATAAATAATTTTAAAGAAATAAACAATATAGACACCACACAACAAAGTGATAGTAAAGATATAGAAACAAAAATTAGAGAAGAATATTCAGACAAATTTGATAGTATTGAAGATTATAAGAATGTAATATATATGCTTGATGATGGAAGTTTTACATTAGCACACCTATATAATGTAAAATTAAATAATGAAATATTAGGCACAGAAACAATTATATTGCAAGACAAAACAAATACTGTCTTACAAAAGGGAAATGATATATATGAGTTAGAAAAAAGTGATTATGATTATTTCTTAACAGATAACAAATATGATCTAGGTGATACAAAAAGAAATATATATTTACTAAAACAAGAAAATGGCAAATTAGATGAAAAAAATTCATTGAATACCGAAACATACAGTTGGAATAAAAATGAACAAATTTCAAATGAAAATGAATTATATACAAAATTAATTTGTACAACTCAAAAATGCTATGATTATTATAAAGATAAACTAGGCTATATATCATTTAATGGCACAGATAGTAATCAACAAATAAAGTTAATCACAAATGTAAAAGAATATTATGGAGAAGATAAACATGATACAATTTTATCAATACCATCATCTTCAGCTATCATAGTAGGTTCAGATAATAATTATAATGATAATATAGAATGTTTAGGACATGAATATACACATTGTATCTTCTATAATAGAACAGGTAGTCAAGGAGATGCATCTATGGAGAATCAAGCACTTAATGAGGCTTATTCAGACATAATGGGAATGTGCATGGAAGCAAATTATAATGGAAATACTACAATAGATGGCTATATTAGTGCAAATAATAGTAGAGATATAAAAAATTCAAATGCAAAATATAAAGATTTAACAAGTTTCTTTAAAAAAGATAAATATTATTACAGTATGATTATATCAAAAACAGCTTATTTAATGAATCAAAAAATATCCCTAGATAAAGTTGAACATCTATGGTTTGAATCTATGAAATTATTGAAGCAAAATGCTAAGTTTAATGATTGTTACTATGCAATTATTGAAATAGCAAAGGCAATGAATTTTAGTAATGATGAAATACAAATTATTAAGGATTCTTTTTCAGAGGTGGGCATTAAAGCAGAGATTTTAGATTATATGAAAGCTAAAGCTGTAGATTCTTGGAATGAAAGAACAAATGATACAATGGAAAAAACAGAAAACAATATAGATGTTGTTGGAGATTGGAAAGCAACAAAAACGAGTAATGATAATTATTCTCTAGGTTATATATATGGTACATCAGTAACAACTAATAATAGTTTAAAATTAAATGCAGATGGAACTTATACACTATATTTAGGGTTTATTTTTTCACAAAAAGGAAATTATCAAACAAATGGAACAATAATAAATTTAATTAATAATGAATATACAGGAGATAACCCAGACTATAAAATGGCACAACAATTAAAAATAAATGATGATCAGATAATATTAGAAGAAAAAGCAGATGACAATACAAGTGTTAATATAATTTTTGAGAATGTAAAAAATATTTCAAATAATACTACAAGCACAGAAACAAATAATAACAATAATAAAACAAATAATGGAACAACAAGTACAAACAAAACCAATACTAATACAAGTACAAATACAAACGATAATACTTCTACAACAACTCAAACACCATCCAAAACAACTGCAAAAGATTTCAAAGTAGGAAGTGCAACTGTTAAGTATGGTACTTATAAAGGCATAGATGCAGCAACAGGTGAAACATTAATTTTAAAATCAGATGGAACAGCAACTTTAAATGGCAAAAGTTACAAATTTACAGTAGAAAAATATAATTTTGGACAGGATTCATCAAGTAATTCTATGGAAGATGGAATTATATTTAAAGACTCATCAGGATCAATAGCTTTTGCTGTATATGTTGGAAATGATGGGACATTATATAATGAACCTAATGGATATGTATATAGTGGAAATTAAATAAATTATGGAGCTACATAAATTGTAGCTCTATTTTTTGTTTTAAAATATATGCAGATTTTTAAATTTATGCTATAATTATTTTGTAAATTTTATTAAATAAGGGTAGAAATATGAAAAAGAAAATTTTAGGTTTAGGAATCGTATCAATTTTAATTGTAATGCTAGTTTTATTAACAGGATGTGGAGCAAATAAAGAAGAAAGTGCAAATATTTCTCAGCAAAAAAGTAATGAAACAGAAAATTTATCAAATGAATCATCTGAAACAAATGTAAAAACAGTTCAAGAAGGAAACACATATAAAGTTTTGGAACTAGAGGATACAACAAATACAAAGTATTACACATTATATAAAGAAAATGACCAATTTGTTTCATGGAAAGACTACAAAAATAATACAGGTAGTTTTATGATTTTAGATGATGAAAAACCAAGTGATATAGATAGTATGTGGAACGAAACTGGTTACATAGGGTTTTATGATGTTAAAACAAAACAGTATGCAATAGTATATTGGATAGAAAATTCGCAAAAACCATATAGAGCATATATATTCACAGAACAGAATGGAACAATTGTAAATAATAGAGTAACAAGTGAAATATATATAGATGATATTTTTGTTACATCTGATACAGACAAACATGCTCAAGTATCATATGCACCAGATATTAGTGGTAGCTGGGAAGGAAAAACAGGTAGTGATTTAATTAAAATTAATATACATACAGAAGGTTCTAAAAAAATGTTTACATTATATTATTATCCAGACAATAATAATCATTATACAGAAGAAGTTACAGGGGAATGGAAAAATGAAGGATTTGAAATTTCAACAGGACTTGCTTTATATGAATTTAAAAATATAACTGTTGATAATAACATCATGACTTTTTCGGTAAATAAAAAAATGATTATTGAAGAAGAAGCAAAAGATATTATGTTAAAGGATGCAACTTACAAAGTTGAAAAGAATGGATAATTGAATTATTTGAAATTTATTTAAGGAGAAAGCATGAAAAATAGAATTTTAGTAGTAGGATTAATAACAATTCTTATAATTATATTAGTAACTTTAACTGGATGTGGAAAAAAAGTAGAAAATGATAAGGAAAAATTTATTAACTTGCTATCTAGTTATATAAGTGAAGAAACATATCTTAATAATAAAACTTTTCCAGCAGAAGGTCAAAAATTAGGAACTGAATTGTATGGAACAAATGCAGAAGGATACTTATCTAATATATTATGTGATGTAAATAATGATAATAAATATGAGGGATTAAGTTTTTACTATACAAACGGAGCAATAGATGCTAATTTATTAGAAATGGAAAATGATGAAGTGAAAATATTAGAAACTGAAACACTTTTTAATGCAGTACCTAATCTAGAAGAAACATTAGATGAATTTAGTATGACATTATTTGCGATAAAATTAAATAATACCCCATATTTCTTTTTAGAAATAAACGGAACCTCATCTTTTTTTAGTGATGGAAAACATTTTGAAATAAGAAGTTTAAATATTAATGATGGAAAGATTATTGTTAGCCAACCAATTATATATGAAGCAAGTATATTAGATGATGAAGAAGTAAAAGATTATATAAGTAAAGTAAAAAGAATGGGATTATCTATGGAAAGCATAGAGCAATCTGTTTTTTCTCAAAATAGTAAAGCAATTAAAATTTTTGAAATTACAAGAAATCATTTAGAAGATTTTGATTTTGAAAAAGCAGATAGCATATATAAATTTCAATATGGAAATACAACTTTTAAAGATTTATTAGATGGTAAATATGTAATAGAACTTGAAAATGTAAAGACACAAATTGATACAGATAATATGGAATATGAATTTAAAGCAAGTAATTTAGGCTTATATAAGTGGAATGGTAGTGATGGTAGTTATATAAGTTTTGAACTTACTAAATCAGAAGATGGATATAAATATATACTATTATATTATGAGAACAATGCAAATCATGCATCAGAAGAGCTTTGGGGAAAATGGGATGTAACAAAAACCGAATTTGACCTTAATAATGTCAACCAAAATTCTTTAGCAAAATATAGAATAAAGAATATAAAATATATAGAGGATAATATATCTTTTGATATTGAAATGAAAAATATAACTTCTTCTGAATATAAGGATCATATAATACCAGATAGGAACTATAATTTTATAAAAGAGAGAAATGTAAAGAATCAATATTAATATGTGGAAATAGAGTTATACTAGTGTAGCTCTATTTTTTTATTTGCAATTATATACAAATTTTAAATTTTTTGTTATAATAAATGCTGAAAAAAGTAGGAGGATAAATTTATGATTAAGACATTAAAATTATATAAAAATACAATTATTATATGTGTATTAGGAATTATTGGCTCATTATCACAATTACTAGTAGAATATTTATTAACAAATAAAGGAGAAAAATCAGTTGGATTTTTTGAAATGTATGCATTTGTAATTGCTTACTACATAATATTTAGAATAGCTTTAGTAATAATACATTCCATTTTATGCCTATTAAAAATTACAAAATATGAACCAGAAAGTTTTTCATATATAGAAGATGAATTTGACAAAAAATTAAGAGAAAAATGGAATATTCAATATCAAAAGCAATTGGATAGATACAAAGCAGTTATATGTTATATTGTTATATGGATGTTATTTTGGTTTATAGGAGGATTGGTTTCTGGTGAAGGAATTTTTACATCATTATTTTTAACTTTTGTATTTGGTATGCTTCCTTTTTTAATAGTAGTTCCACTTCCACCAGAAGAATATACTGGCTCAAGCAGTAGTGATGGCATAAGAGGAAGTATATCTAACGCAAAAGCAAATATTCAAAGAAAGATATATGCAACAACATGGAATTATGGAAAAAATTATAGCGAAACTACTTTTAGAGATGAAAATGGTAAAAAAGTTGGAACATCTAGTACGCTAAAATGGACTGATGGATATAGTGAAACAACTATAAAAGATAAAGATGGTAATAAAACTGGTTCTATTGATCATTTTAAGTTTTAAATAAATTATGAGGAGACCAACTATGAAGAAAAAAATATTAATAATAAGCATATTAATAATTGCTATTGCAATAGTAGGCATTGTATGCTATTTTACATATAAAAATTCAAATACACTAATAGAATTAGATAATATTGAAGGTAAGTATTCTAATGTTGTAATAACAAATTTTGATACAGCAAAAAAATCATTAGAAGATGTTAAAGAGTTACTGCCAATAAATTCAACGGATGAATTGAAAGAAGATTCAATGTATTCAAATGATAACTTAGTAAATACATATACATTAAATCAAACTTATAACGGAATAGAAATATATAACAAAGGACTTATTGTATATGCAGATAAAGAAGGAAATGCAGAAGGAGTTATAAATAAATGTTATCAAGTTTCTAATTTTAGTATAACTCCAAAACATACGGAAAATGAACTAGAAGAAAAAGCACTAGAAGAATTAAAAAATGAATATGAAAATTTAGAAATAAAAAATACTAAACTTATAATATATCCATTAGACAATAATAATTGTGTATTAGCATATTTGTATGAAATAGATATTGGAATAGGAACAGTTACTGTAATTATAAATGATGAAACAGGTGAAGTATTAGAGGTTAAAATACCAATTAGTGAATTATCAAGCAATAATTTAGAAGAATTCAAGTATGATGATCAAGCCAAAAATATACTAAAAGGAACTGACTATAAAATAAATGCAAATTATGCAATGATAGATAAGGAAAGAAAAATATTAATAGGAATAATATTAGGTGATGGAAGTCAAGAAATGAGTTTATATTCGTGGAATTCAGAAGAAGATATGAACTCTGATGAAAAACAACTCTCATTAACAACTTTAAATTCGGCTCAGAAAATTTATGACTATTTCAAAAATAAATTTAGATACCTTTCATTTGATGGATCTGGAAATGAAAATATAGAAATACATACTGGATTAACAAAATATAAAGAAAAAAATGCTTCAGATAATGCCATTTACTGCGAACCTAATTATATATTTTTAGGAAAAGACAATATATATAATGATGATGTTGAAATATTAGGACATGAATTTATGCATGGAATTATATATAATAAAATTGGTTCTATAAGTGAGAGTAATACTGAAGGAAAGGCAATTAATGAAGCTTATGCAGATATTATGGGAATGTGTATTGAGGCATATTATGACAATAACAATAAAATAGATGGCTATATAAACGAGAGTAAAGAAAAATCAGGAGCAAAAAGGGATATAAAAAATAGCAAAAATAAATATAAAGAGAACAAATCAAAAAAAGGGTTAGGAAAAGAAGAACATGAAAATAGTACAATAATTTCAAGAGCAGCATATAACATGAGTAAAGAATTAACAATAGAGGAATTTGAAAATTTATGGTTTGGTTCAATGGATTTTCTATATAAAAATCCTAACTTTTATGATTGCAAATATGCAGTATTAAAAAGAGCAGAATTAATGAATTTATCAAAAGAAAAACAAGAAATGATAAAAAAGGCTTTTGAAGATGTTGGTATAAAACAAGGTTTTAGTATTAAATATACAGAGGATGCATTTAAGGATATAATAAAAGAACAAATAGATTCTATAACTGAAAATATCCAAGATATTCCACGACCAAATCAGATTACGCAGGAAAAAGCATTAGAAATTGTTACTAACATGATTAGACCAACATATTCAACTGCTAATATAGAAAAAATAGATGTAGATATAACAACCGAAAATATCAATAATGAGTCTTATTTGAATTATTATGTATTTAGAACAATAATAGGAGAGGACTTTTACACATTAGTAGTAAATAAGAATACATCAAAAATATATTTATTTGATGAGAATAATCAAAATAATTTACAAGAAATAACACAAGATAATATGACTAAATACATAAAAATAACAAAATATACAGGCAATGGATATACAATTTCAATTAAAGATAATAGTAATTGTCATTTAAGCATAGATACAAGAGCAGGTGCAGATGATGGAGAATATGCAGATGAAGATGGTACTTACATTATAGAAAACAGTAAAATTACAGTTACATTAAGTAGTTCAAAAAAATATGAATTTAATATAACAGATTTAAACACAATTACAATAATAAAACAAAAAAAAGCAAGTTCCGAATTTGGAGTTGGTACATATAAAGCAAAAGAAACAGGTGGGGAATTTGTTATTCAAATAAAGGAAAATAACAAATGTCATTTTCAAGCACAAAGTCCGTTTTTGAATATAAATTCAGATGGAACATATACATTAAGCAATAATACAATAACATTTAAGCTAAACTCTGGAAAGACAATTAGTTGTAGTATAAAAAACAATAATCAAATATATTGGAGCGAAGAAAGTATGACATTTTTCAAAAATTAGAAGGGAGAATATATAATTATGAAAAATAAAATTTTAAGTATAGGAATAATAACAATTTTAGTTATGATGTTAGTTTTATTAACAGGTTGTGGAAATGAATTCTTCAGGAAGCTTATCTTTCCCAGTTAAAGCATATGATGTTCAGAATCAAAAATTTATAAATTTTTATAAATAATGAACTATGACAATGAAACAAAATAAAAATATACAAATAGGTCTATACAAGAAGTGCACCCAAAATGTTAGATTCTGATATTTTGGGTGCACTTCTTGTGTTACATTTAAAAATTTTCTTATAGAACTGCATATAAAATAAAAAGCAGTTCTATTTTTTAATATCTAAACAGCAATATTTTTGTTTTTCCAAATAACGAATACTTAAATCAATGAAATACTTTAAACTAATTTTTCTACCATCATAATCATTTCCAAAAGTTTTATAAATGGTGCTATCATTTGTGGAATTCAACATATTATTTAGAGCTTTATCCATTGCAGATCTTACAACTTTTTCATTAGTTATATTATATTTTTGAGACACTTTAAGTACAAGAGAATTTGTATCTTGCAATAAAGTGTTATCTTCATACGCAAATAAAATAGCATCCTTTATATAAGTAGTTCCTTTAAAATGTGGTGTAAATTTTAAATTCCAAATAATAGAATCGATTTGTTTTTCTACTTCTAAAGTATCCTTAATTGCATCTGTAATAATTCTGATAGTATCTAATAAAGAAAAATCAATATGTTTTGTTTTAAAAAAACAATTAGTTTTTTCATGATTAATAGTATTATTAATGTTTTTAGAGTCAATTACCAAAATAATGATATTCTTTCTACTTACTATATCAAATGCATTCTTAAATATGTTTTTATAAAAAACAATAGAGAAGGTAGAATCTAATACTATTAAATTTTCTTTGTGCTTTAATTGACAAATAAAAAAATCTAATTTGTCATTTGGTACATTTATTACTTCGATTTTTGCTTCATATTGCATTGCGAGATTAGATAAGCTGTCATATAAAATATCATTACCGTTGGCAATTATTATTTGAACACTAATAATAATTTCCCCCTATAATGAATTTTAGGAAAATATTACCATAATTTACAAAAAAAGGCAAGTGATATAAAATAAAAAGTTTCATCTTGAAAGTAAATGCCGATTTTTGCTGATTTATTACGATTTTTTACGATTTTAAGACATCATAACAAAATCATTGTATGATTTTGTCTAGGACAAGAGTCTGTAAAATTAGAGAAAGCATATTGATTTACAACAGAAAGAATTAAGTGTAAAGAACAAAAGATCTTTCGTAAGTAAATTGCTTAATTTTATAGGCTCTTTTTATGTGGAGGTAATATATGATTTAAATAATTAAATAAATAATAAAGAAGTTAATTTAAAATAAATAGCTTTCTTTGATTTTTCAGAATTTGTCCAATTTAAAAGATTGGAGAAAAGAAAAATGGAAAGGAAAGATTATTTAGTAGAAAAATTGACTAATGAAGAAAAAAGATATTTAAAAAGAATAGTAATGACAGCTAGAAATAAATACTTTGAAAAAAATATTGACTATATTAATAATACTTGCGTATTTATAGATGAAGCTGTAGACGTAGAGGAAGAGTCTGTCTTGGATACTGTACTAAAAAAATGCGAAGAAGAAGTAGAATCAGCATTTGAATTTGAAAAAACACTTTCAAATCCTAAATTATATGATATTGTCAAAGCACTATCTTTAAAAGAAAAAGAAGTGCTTTTTTATTTGTATAAAAAGCAAAAAACAATGAACGAAACAGCTAAAATAATGCATATAGATAGAAAAACTTTAAGAAAATATAGAAATAATGCACAAAATAAAATAATAGATAAATTGATAAATGGAGGTAAATAAAAATGTTTAATAACTTTAATTTAACTGATGAGGAAATTTTGAAAATTATCGATGAATACAAAAACTTAATAACTAAATATTCAATGGTAGAAGGGAAAATTAATGAAGACATAGAACAAGAAATCAAATTACTTATCTTTAAAATGTTAAGCAAAAATAGAAAAAATAAAAAAATTTAAAAAATTTTTTAAAAAATTCCCCATTTGAAAAATTTTTCGTGTTCTTAATAGGTAGAAAAATAAAAAAGGAGGTATTCTATATGAACACGGAAAATAAGAATGTTGATCCTAATGAATTAGCAATTATAACAGCCTATGCACAAATGGTATTTTTTACCCTGCAACATAGTGCAACCGAAATAACACCAAAATCAATTAAAAATGAAGTTAAGATGTTTTACGAGAAATTTGGAAATCATGAAGTTAAGAGATTAGCAAATATTATTATAAAGGAGAAAAAGTAAAATGTTAAAATATATTACATTTTTTGTAATCTCTTTTATGTTAGGATTATTTGCAAGAGAGATTATAGAATTTTTGAAAAACAAAAAGCGAAGTAAAAAAGTGAGACCTTTGTCTAAACAAAATTTTAAAAAAGCTATAAATGATTTACAAATTAAATAGAGTTATTACTCTATTAGTTTCTTTGTACCCAAAGAGTGTTAGTAAAAAGTTGCACTGAAAGGGTGATAATATGAACATAAAAGATGAAATATTAAAATTATATTTTATTGATAAATTAAAACAAAAAGATATTGCAGAAAAATTACAAGTATCAAAGTATATAATATCCAGAACTGTTTCAAAGGATTGTAGATATAAAGAAGAGAAAGAAAGAAGAAAACGGAGAAAGCAAAGAAAAGAACAGACAAGATACAATTAAATATATAAATAGTAAAAGAAAAAGCGACGAAACAGAATATTATTATATGAAAATGCAACATCGACAAGATTGCATAGAATTATCTGATTCAAGAAAGTGCATTAGTAATAGAGCATATAGAAATTGGAATTCATCAGCATATAGGTATAATAAAAAAACAAAAAGCTATATATTAAGAAGTGATATAACAGCAGGATTTGATGTGCCAAAAAAAATTTCATGGAAATAAAAATACTTGTAATAATTTTAAAACCTTATCAATATACATTAAACAGAGGTGGACAAGATGGAAACAATCTTATCTCAAGTAGATAAAAAAATATTTGATAAATTTGAAAAAAATATAATTGAAGTTTTAAGTATATGCTTAATTAACTCTGCAAGTGATCAGGGACTGATTGATAGCAAAATGAGAGATTATATAATAAGTAAAATATAAAACTAACATAGGAGGATGGAAAATGGATTTATATCTAATTCGACGAGAACTTATGTCAGGAAAAACGATTTATGATTTACCATTAAAAGTTACATTTTATGATAGAGTTTCGACAGAAAAAATAGCACAAAAAAACTCCTTAATAAACCAAGAAATGTATTTTCAAAATAAAATATTAGAGAATCCAAATTGGACTTTAGTAGAGGGGTATACAGATGATGGAATTACAGGAACATCTACTAAAAAAAGAAATGATTTTAATCAAATGATAGAAGATGCTTTAAATAACAAATTTGATTTAATCTTAACGAAAGAAGTATGTAGATTTGCGAGAAATACATTAGATACGCTACAAATAACAAGAGAACTATTAGCAAAAGGTATAGGAATACATTTTGAACTAGATAATATTAACACACTAGAACAAGATGGAGAGTTAAGACTAACTATAATGGCATCATTAGCTCAAGACGAAAGTAGAAGAATTTCGGAAAGAGTAAAATTTGGTTTTAGTAGAGCAATAGAAAGAGGAAGAGTTCTTGGTAATAATGCTATATGGGGTTATGAAAAAAACAAATGCAAACTTGAGCTAAATGAGGAAGAAGCAAGAATTGTTAAAAGAATATATGAAATATACTCAACAGGTGATGTTGGGATAAGAAGAATAGGGAAAGTACTTGCAAACGAAGGAATATATACAAGAAAAGGAGAAGTTTTTGCTTACTCTACAATAAAAAACATACTAACAAACCCTAAATATAAAGGTTTTTATTCTGGAAATAAAACAAGAGTAATAGACTTTATGACTAAACAAAGAGTAAATTTAGGGGAAGATGAAATTGTCGAATACAAAACAACTGAAGATATAGTACCAGAAATTGTTGACGAAAAAATGTGGCAAAGATGTAACGAAATATTTAAACAACGAAGCGAAAGAGCAAAAAATAAGTCATTAGGTTATAATAATAAATATAAATATTCAGGGAAAATCTTTTGTAAAAAAGATGGACAGAGTTATTGGAGATCAGTAAACAGAGGAAAAGAGTTTTGGCAATGTGCTTTATATAAAACTAAAGGAATTCAAGGATGTGATTCTAATATCAATATATATACAAAAGCATTAGATGAAGCAATGAAAGAAATCTTTGACAAATTATTTATTAATAAAGACTACTTTATAAATACACTCCTAGAGAAAACTATAAATTGTATGAAAGATTTATCTTCTAATAATGATATAGATAAAATTGAAAATAAGATTGAAGACTTAAAAAAAGAAAAGAAAAAGTTAATTAAATTGTATACATCACAATTAATTACTGAAAAAGAATTTCAAGAAGAAAATGACGAGTATAATAAAAGAATAGAAAAATTACAAGAAGAATATAATAATCTAATAAAAACAAGAAATTTGAATTCATTAGATCAGAAGAAAGAAATTCTAGAAAAAAGCTTTAGAAAAGATATTGAATTTTATCAAGGTATGCCATCTCAATTGATAGATGCTATACTAGAAAAAATTGAAGTTGAGAAAATAGATGATAATGGTTTGGCAAATTTAAAATTTATTCTAAAAATAGGAATGATAATAAACATATTATACAAAAAGCAAAAGATAGTTAAGTACATAGATGTGCAAAAAATTGCAAGTTAAAAGTCCTTTATAGGACTTTTTATTTTAGATTAAAATCATCCAAAAACCTCTGGACAATTAAATTAAAGAGAGTTAGAACATAAGTATAAATTTTATTATTTGGAGGTTTGAAAATGAATATTTATAAAGTTAGAGGAGAACTCTCAAAAGGGCAAACAATTTATGATTTACCATTAAGAGTTACATATTATGACAGAGTTTCAACAACAAAAATAGCACAAAAAAATTCTTTGATAAATCAAGACATGTACTTTAAAAATAAAATATTAGAAAATTCGAAGTGGACTTTAGTAGAAGGATATACAGATGATGGAATTACAGGGACATCTACTAAAAAAAGAAATGATTTTAATCAAATGATAGAAGATGCTTTAGATAATAAATTTGACTTAATTTTAACAAAAGAGGTATGCAGATTTGCGAGAAACACATTAGATACATTACAAATAACAAGAGAATTACTTGCAAAAGGTGTAGGTATATATTTTGAACTAGATAATATTAATACTCTCGAACAAGAAGGTGAATTAAGATTAACTATAATGGCATCATTAGCTCAAGACGAAAGTAGAAGGACATCAGAAAGAACAAAGTTTGGATTTAATAGATCAATAGAAAGAGGAAGAGTTCTTGGTAATAATGCTATATGGGGTTATGAAAAAGACAAGTGTAAACTAAAAATACAAGATGATGAAGCAAAAATAGTAAAAAGAATTTTTGAAATCTATTCATCAGGTAATATAGGAATTAGAGGTGTTTCAAAAAAACTTGCAGAAGAAGGGATTTATTCTAGAAGTGGGAAGCTATTAAGTTATTCTACTATAAAAGGTATTCTTGTTAATCCAAAATATAAAGGTTTCTACTGTGGTAAAAAAACAGAAGTAGTTGATTTTTTAACAAAAGATCGAATAGAAATACCAAAAGAAAGTTGGATTATTTATAAAACAGAAAGAGAGATTATACCTCCAATTGTTGAAGAAAAACTATGGGACAGATGTAATGAGATTATTAACAAAAAACATGAGTATTATGCAAAAGAAGGTATGAGGTGGAATAATCAATATATATATTCTAATTTGCTTATATGTGCACATGATGGAAATACATATTGGCGACGAAAATATAGACGAACAAAAGGAGAAGAGTATTGGGGATGTTCAAAATACGCAAGAAATGGAACGCAGGGGTGCATTAATAATACATTTGTTGCTACAAGCGATATGAATAAAATTCTAATAGATGTATTTAGTGAATTGAGAGATAATAAAGATAAAGCAATAAAAAATATGTCAATGAAGCTAAAAGAAACTTCACTAAAAGAAAAGAACAATACAACAAATGATGAGGCTATAAAAAATCAAATTAAAGAGTTAGAGTTAAGCAAAAAAGGTTTAGTTCGATTATATTCATTAGATAAAATAAATGAAGAAGAATTTGAAGAATTAAACAATGAGTATAAAATTAAAATCGAAAAATTAAAAAATAAACTTGAATCAAATAAATATAAAAACGAAAATATAAAGCTAGAGAAAAATATGCAAAAAATAAGGGATTATTTTAAATTTGATGACTTTGAGATAACATCAGAGTTTTTGCATGATAAAATTGATAAAATTTATGTGACACAGATTGAAAAGAATCATTTAAAGATAAAAATAAATTTCCACTTTGGCTTGGATCTTTCCAAAGTGGATAAAAAAAGTATCTGTTTAGAACTTATCATGTGTATACTAGGTGCTTTAGCCTTTAATTTTACTCCAAACCTAGAGCCTTGTTTTACCATTTCAGGTTCTTCTAAAATAAGCTCATCAATTGAAGGTGTAACTATTCCATAACCTTTAGCTTTTACTTCTTCTAAAGCATACGAAATTTTATCATATTGCTTTTTAACTTTAGAAAATTCAGTCATAGTACTAAATAATGCGCCTTCGTCTGCAATTTCTACGCCAGATATTTCTGTTAATACTTGGTAGAATAATTTTTCTACAAGTTGTATTTTAACATTAACGCTTCCTTCGCCAAGCCTAATTTCTTCTAAATAACTTTTAGTAATAATTTGAGTATTTTGAAGTTTAGTTACGCCACTATCAATTTGTTTTAATACATGAATATCTGTAAAAGCATCTTGAATTTCACTATATAACTCTTTTTTTAGCCAATGTTCATCTGGCAAACCATCAACCCATCTAGGAAAATCTAAATTAATAGTTTCTATAGGAAATTCATATAAAATTTTGCCAAGAATATCATCAATATCTTCTAAATCTAGGTGTGCACAGTCTGTTGGTATAACAGAAACTTTATACTTTTCTTCAAGCTTTTTAGCCAAACTTTTTGTATAATCTGAAAAAGGATCATCACTATTTAACACGATAACAAAAGGTTTGTTTAGCTCTTTTAATTCATTTACAACTCGCTCTTCTGCATTAATATAATCCTCTCTAGGAATGTCAGTAATAGACCCATCAGTTGTAACTAATATTCCAATTGTAGAATGTTCTGCAATTACTTTACGAGTACCAATTTCTGCAGCCTCTTCAAAAGGAATATCCTCTTCATACCATGGCGTTTTTACCATTCTAGGCATATCATCTTCCAAGTAACCTATAGCATTATTCACTAAATAACCAACGCAGTCAACAAGTCTTGTTTTAAATTTTAAATTATCTCCAACGGTAATTTCAACAGCCTCATTAGGTATAAACTTTGGTTCTGTGGTCATAATAGTTCTTCCACCAGCACTTTGTGGCAGCTCATCTCTAGCTCTTTCTTTTTTGTACTCATTATCAATGTTTGGTATAACAAGTAAATCCATAAAATTTTTAATAAATGTAGATTTACCTGTACGTACAGGACCAACCACACCCACGTAAATATCACCATCTGTACGTTTAGCTATATCTTGATATAATTTTAAATTTTCTTCCATTAATATTTTAAACCCCCTCCAAGAAATGTTTGTACTAAACTTTATTTAATGTATATTAGAGATTAAAAAAGTTATGACAAAAATTAAAAAAAATTTAAAACTATGTTATAAAAAATATTATGTGTAAAATAAAAAAACATTCAAACTTAAACAAATAATTATTGACAAAATATATTAGTAATAATAGAATAAAATCCTAAATTTGACAGTTAAATGGCAGAAAGCTTGATATTCAAGACTTCTGCCATTTTTGAAGTGCGTGTCATA
>CANQGW010000028.1 GCA_947623555.1 uncultured Clostridia bacterium | reverse complement strand
GAACACAGAAGTCAAGCTCCAATGTGCCGAAGATATTTGTAGGTTACCCTACCGAGAAAATAGGTTGTCGCCAGTTTTTTTTTATTTATAAATTAAAGAACGCAAATAGTGTTCTTTTTTTTTGCAAAATATATAAAATAAAAGAACAAGTTATTTATTTTTTATAAAATTTATAATATAATATATGAAAATTAAAAAATAAAAGGAGTTTTAATTAAATGAGTAAAGTAATATGGAAATCAGGTACATTTATATATCCCCTACCAGTTGTAATGGTATCTTGTGGCACAATGGAAAAAAGCAATATTATAACAGTAGCATGGACTGGAATTATTAATTCAGAAAAGCCAATGTGTTATATTTCTGTTAGAAAAGAAAGATACTCTCATGATATAATAAAAAATTCAAAAGAATTTGTAATTAACCTAACTAACAAAGATTTGGTATATAGCACAGACTGGTGTGGGGTAAAAACAGGAGCAAAAGTAGATAAATTTAAAGAGATGAAGCTTACTAAAGAAAAGGCAAAGTATGTTAAATGCCCACTAATTAAGGAAAGCCCTGTATCAATTGAATGTAAGGTAAAAGAAGTAAAACAGCTAGGAAGTCATGACATGTTTATTGCAGAAATTTTATCTATTGATGCTGACGAAAAATATATAAATGATAAAGGAGCTTTTGATATTACTAAATGTAATTTAATTACTTATGCAAATGGAAAATATTTTTCATTAGGAAAACAATTGGGTAAATTTGGATATTCTGTGCAAAAGAAGAAATCTAAAAAGTAAATAGCACAAAAAAATGCTGATTTAAGAAAAAAACTCAAATAAAAATTAATAAAATTTTATATAGTAAAAAAGTGACAATATTTACAGTAAAAACTATTAAAAATAGTTGACATATTAATAAAAAAGTGATAAAATAATTAAGCGTATGTAGAGAAGCATACGCTTAAAAAAATGAATTAGAACTTTAGAAAGCAGAGGTGTGTCAAATGGCTACAAAAGGAGCAAGAGAAGCAATTACATTAGAATGTACAGAATGCAAAAGAAGAAATTATTTAACAGAAAAAAACAAAAAAAATAATACAGATAGATTAGAAGTTGTTAAGTATTGTAAATTTTGCAAAAAACGTACAACACATAAAGAAACAAAATAAACCTTTTAAGGGGGAAAGTGAAAAATGCCTAAAGATGATGTAACAAAAAAAGAAAAAAAAGAAAAGAAGCATTTTTTTAAAGATTTTAAGGCAGAATTAAAAAGAGTAATTTGGCCAACACCAAAGCAACTTGTTAATAATACTGTAGCAGTTATTACCATTGTATTAATTACAGCTGTTGTTGTATTTGTGTTGGACTTGGTTTTTGAGCTTATGAACGACTATGGAATTAGCAAATTAAGGGGTATTGTAGAAACTAAAAATGAACAAAGCAATACTACTGATACAAACCAAGAAGCACAAGATGCAGTAGATAATATACTAGGAAACGAAGAGGTAGATAACAGTACAGAAGATACTCAAACTGCAAATAATACAGTAAATGAATAAGTATAAGGAGGCTTAAATAATGTCTCAAGAAAAAGAAGATTTGCTACCAAGATGGTATGTAGTTCATACATATTCAGGATATGAAAACAAAGTAAAAACAGACCTAGAAAAAACTATAAAAAATAGGGAGTTAGAAGACTACTTTTTTGATATTATTGTTCCAATGGAAGAACAAATAGAAATTAAAGAAGGGCAAAGAAAAACAAACCTAAAAAAAGTCTTCCCAGGTTATGTTTTAATAAAAATGATAGTAACAGAAAAAACTTGGTATATTGTAAGAAATACTAGAGGTGTTACAGGCTTTGTTGGTTCAGGAACAGATCCTATTCCTCTTACAGATGAGGAAATTAGAAAAATGGGATTTGAGCAAGTAGAAGTAAATGTAGATTATGATGTAAATGATTCTGTTCGTATTATGGACGGACCACTTACAGATTTTACAGGTACAGTAACTGAAATTAACAAAGAAAAACATAAAGTAAAAGTATTAGTATCTATGTTTGGAAGGGAAACACCAGTGGAGTTAGAGTTTTCTCAAGTTCAAAAAATCTAAATTTTAATTTATAACTTCGTATTACTTCGTTAGCCTTCGCATAAAATTTTTTCGATGTACCAAAAGTACAATCTCAAAAATTTTAGCTTGGCTGCCTTGTACTACTTGTTCTAAATTAAAATTGCAAACAAATTAGTTAATAATCTAAATTATTAGATTAATATACATATTAAATTTACAAAAGGAGGTGCTAGAACAATGGCAGAAAAGGAAATAGGAAGTGTAATTAAATTACAAATTCCAGCAGGCAAAGCTTCACCAGCTCCACCAGTAGGTCCAGCATTAGGTGCAAGTGGTGTTAATATTATGGATTTCGTAAAACAATTCAATGATAAAACAGCTCAAATGGGAAATACAATTATTCCAGTTGTTATTACAGTATATAAAGACAAATCATTTGAATTTATTACAAAGGAGCCACCAATGGCAGTATTAATTAAACAGTCTGCAAAAATAGAAAAAGCTTCTGGAAAACCTAATAGAGAAAAAGTAGCAAAATTATCAAAAGCACAAGTTGAGGAAATTGCTAAAAAGAAAATGCCAGACTTAAATGCAGCATCTATTGAAGCAGCAATGAGTATGGTAGCAGGTACTGCAAGATCTATGGGTATTACAGTAGAAGAATAATAAAAATATTGGGAGAAAGTACATTATGCTTTCGGTTGAACCAAAGGAGGTAAAATATGAAAAGAGGAAAAAGATATCAAGAAGCTGAAAAGCTAGTTGATAGAAAAAAATTGTATAATGCAAAAGAAGCATTAGATACAATTGAAAAAATGCCAAAAACAAAATTTGATGAAACAGTTGAATTACATGTTAAATTAGGTGTTGATTCAAAACAAGCTGACCAACAAGTAAGAGGTACAACAGTACTTCCAAATGGTACAGGTAAAACACAAAAAGTATTAGTATTTGCAAAAGGACCAAAAGCAGATGAAGCTACAAAAGCCGGAGCTGACTTTGTAGGTGCAGAAGAATTAATACCAAAAATTGAAAAAGAAAATTGGTTTGATTATGACGTTATTGTTGCAACTCCAGACATGATGGGTGTTGTAGGTAGACTTGGTAAAGTATTAGGACCAAAGGGATTAATGCCAAACCCTAAATCAGGAACAGTAACAATGGACGTTACAAAAGCAATTCAAGAAATTAAATCTGGTAAAGTTGAATACAGACTAGATAAAAATAACATTGTTCATTTAGGTTTTGGTAAGGTATCATTTGGGGCAGATAAACTATTAGAAAACTACGAAACAGTTATGAATGCTATTATTAAAGCAAAACCAGCTGCAGCAAAAGGACAATACATTAAAAGCGTAGCAATATCTACCACAATGGGACCAAGTATGTATATTGATCAAAAATAAAAATCATATAGCCAAAGAAAGTAAGCAAAATGTAAGTCTTACCGAGGCATAGAAAGAACGGAAACTTAAAAATTCCAATTAATCTTTGCACTCGGAAAAGGCAAAAATGATTGGAATTTTTTATTTATTGTAGGAGGTGAAAAAATGGCAAGCGATGCAATACTAAAACAAAAGGAAGAAGAAGTAAAAAAACTAGCAGAAAAATTAAAAGATGCTAAAATAATTCTTTTAACAGATTACAGAGGAATTACAGTTTCTGACGTAACAAAATTAAGAGCAGACTTAAGAAATGTAAAAGGCGAATATAAAGTTATTAAAAATAACATTATAAAAAGAGCTTTAAATGCAAATGGTGAAACTGGTTTAGATAGCTTACTAGAAGGACCAACAGCACTTGTTATTGGTGAAGAAGACTATTTAGAGCCAGCAAAAGCAATTTACAATTACTCTAAAAATAATGACTTTTACAAAATAAAAGGTGGAATTATAGAAGGTAAAGTAATGACAGCTGAAGAAATAATTACTTTAGCAAAATTACCATCAAGACAAGAATTACTTGCAAAATTGGCAGGAGCATTACTTGGAAATATTACCAAGTTGGCTGCTACATTGGATCAAGTTAGGGTTCAAAAGGAAAATGCTTAATAAATTTTAATGAAAAACTTCGTCTTGCGTCGTCAAACGTCGCATAAAAATTTTTCGATATACAACTCGTATAATCTCAAAATTTTTAGCTAGTTTTCCTAGCAATACTCGTTTTTGATTAAAATTTAAAATTAAAATAAAAAAATTTAAAAAAATTAAAAAATTTAAAAAATTAAAAATTAAGAAGGAGGTCATTTAAAATGGCAAAAGTTGATGAATTATTAGAAACTATTGACAGCTTAACAGTTGTTGAATTATCAGAATTAGTAAAAGGAATTGAAGAAAAATATGGAGTATCTGCAGCCGCTGTTGCAGCACCAGTAGCTGGTGGAGCCGCAGCTGGAGCAGCTGAAGAAAAAACAGAATTTAATGTAGTATTAAAAGAAGCAGGAGCAAACAAAATCCAAGTAATTAAAGTAGTTAGAGATGCTACAGGATTAGGATTAAAAGAAGCTAAAGATTTAGTTGATGGAGCTCCAAAAACAGTTAAAGAAAATGTTAAGAAAGAAGAAGCTGAAGAATTAAAAGCTAAATTCGAAGAAGTAGGAGCAACTGTAGAACTACAATAATTTAATCTAATAAAATTTAAAAATATAATGAATTTAATTAACTTTAAATTCATTATATTTTTTGTACTTTATAGTCAGGTTATATAAAAACTTGAGTGCAATTCGTTGACTTTATTATATTTAAGTTATAAAATAAGAAAGAAATCATATATTGAAAATAAACTTATACAAGGGAGAATTTAAATGAAAATATTATTAGATGCCATGGGAGGAGATAAAGCTCCAGACGCTAATATTAAAGGTGCTGTAAAAGCAATAAATAGTATTGAGGCAGAAGTTGTTTTAATAGGAAATGAAGATGTTATTAAATCTAAAATAAAAGAATTTTATGGAAAAGATATTTCTGAAATATCTCCAAGGTTAAAAATACATAATGCAACAGAAACAATAGAAATGGAAGACATACCAACACAAGCAATAAAGCATAAAAAAGACTCATCAATGGTAGTAGGCTTTGACATGCTAAAAAATGGTGAGGGAGATGTTTTTATTTCTGCAGGAAATTCTGGCGCATTACTTACAGGTGCAACACTACTAGTAGGAAGAATTAAAGGTGTAGATAGGCCAGCATTAGCAGGCATACTTCCAGCATATAAAAGTAGATTAGTATTAATGGACTGCGGTGCAAATACTAACTGCAAGCCAATTAACATACTTCAGTTTGCTCAAATGGCTAGCATTTATTTGAAAAATACATTAGGTGTAGAAAGCCCAAGAGTAGGGTTACTAAACATTGGAACAGAAGAAACCAAGGGAAATGATTTAACCAAAGAATCATATAATTTGTTAAAAGAAAATGCCAAAAAATATAACGTTAACTTTATTGGAAATGTTGAAGGAAGAGATGCATTTTCGGGTAATGTAGATATTGTAGTAACAGATGGATTTACAGGGAATATTTTCTTAAAATCAATAGAAGGATTAGGAAAATTTGTAAAACGAACATTATCAGAAAGTTTAAAGAAAAATTTAATTTCTAAAATTGCCGCAATTCCATCACTTCCAGCAATTAATAGATTTGCCAAAACAGTAGATTACAAAGAATATGGTGGAGCATTGTTTTTAGGAGTAAAAAAACCAGTAGTAAAAGCACATGGTAGCAGTGACGAAAAATTATTTGAATTTACTATTAAACAAGCAGAACAATTTGTAAAAAATAAAGCGGTAGAATCTCTAATAAGTGAATTTGAAAAACAAAAAAACGAAGAAAATGTAGAAAATAAACAAGAAACAGCGACCGAATAGTATAAAAATAAAATATTTTTAAAAAATCCTTGACAATTAAATCTACATGTAATATCTTTTAGTTAGTTAAAGTAAGTATAATTAAAGGAGGTGAATAGCAACAATGAATTCAGAAGAAGTTTTTGAAAAAGTAAAATCTATTATCGTAGAGCAATTAGGTGTTGCAGACACTGCTGTTACATTAGAAGCATCTTTTATAGATGATTTAGGAGCAGATTCTTTAGATATTGTTGAATTAATTATGGCATTAGAAGAAGAATTTGATACAGAAATACCAGATGCTGATGCAGAAAAAGTAGTTACAGTAGGAGATGTAGTAGAATATATAAAAGAACATGTTGCTTAAGATAAAATAAAATTGAAAGGCGAGGCCTTTCTTTTTTTTAAGGTATAATTAGTAGCTAGCTTGCTTTTTAAGCTTATTTAATATATAATATTTAGGAAAGGAGGAAAACAATGGATTTCACTAAATTAGAACAAAGTATAGGGTATACATTTAAAAATAAAGCTTTATTAAAAAAAGCATTAACACATACATCATATGCTTATGATAATCATGTAGAAAGTAATGAAAAATTAGAGTTTTTAGGTGATAGCATATTAGAATTTTTATCAAGTAAATACATTTACTTAAATTACCCAAACTTAAAAGAAGGAGAAATGACTAAAGTGAGAGCAGAAGTTGTTTGCGAAGATAGTCTTTATTTGGTAGCACAAAGGCACCATTTTAGTGATTTCTTGTATTTAGGTAAAAGCGAAGGGGTTACTAATGGAAAAGCAAAACCAGCAATATTAGCAGATAGTGTAGAGGCAGTAATTGCTGCTGTGTATTTTGATAGTAATTTAGAAGAGGTAGAAAAATTTATTATTGCAAACCTAAAAGACGCAATTGAACAGTCTAGTAAAAATGTTGGCATGAAGGACCATAAAACAGTTTTACAAGAAAAATTGCAAGAACATGGTAATGTTAATATTAGTTATGAAGTAACAAATACTATTGGACCTGATCATGATAAAACATTTATAGTAAAGGTAAGTGTTAATGGTAAATTTTTAGCAGAAGGAGAAGGAAAAACTAAAAAGCAAGCAGAAATGCATGCAGCTAAAAAAGCACTTGAAAATATGTAATAAAAACGAAGGGAATAAAAAATGAAAAAGGAATATATTATACCAATTTTTGTACCACATTTAGGTTGCCCGCATCAATGTAGTTTTTGTAACCAAAAAGATATAACTGGTCAGCAAAAACAAGTAACAGCAAATGATGTAAAACAAACAATAGAATTTTATTTAAAAAATTTTAAAGATGATTCAAAATATGTGGAAGTTGCATTTTTTGGCGGAAGCTTTACAGGAATTGATGAAAATGTTCAAAACGAATTATTAGAAGCGGCAAATGAATATATACAAAATGGAAAAGTAAATAGTATACGTGTTTCAACAAGACCGGACTATATTGATAAAAATATTTTAAAAAGGCTAAAACAATATCATGTAAAAACAATAGAACTTGGTGTTCAGTCTACCAATGACTATATTTTAGCTAAAAGTCAAAGAGGTCACACATTTGAAGATGTAAAAAAAGCCTCAAGGTTAATTAGATGGAATGGTTTTGTATTAGGTCACCAAATGATGGTAGGACTTCCAGAAAGCACAAAATTAGATGAAATAAATACTGCTAAACAATTAATTAAGTTAAAACCAAAAATAGTTAGAATTTATCCTGTGCTTGTACTTAAAGGAACAAAATTAGAAGAAGAATATAAAGATGGGGAATATCAACCATTAACAGTTGAGCAAGCAGTAGAACGTTCAAAAGAAGTAATGCAGTTATTTAATAAAGCTAAAATAGAAGTAATAAGGCTTGGACTTCAAAATACAGAAGAAATCTCTAGCCCAGAATCAAAACAAAGCACAGTAGTTGCAGGACCATATCATCCAGCATTCAGGCAACTTGTAGAGTCTAGTATGTGGTATGATGAAATTGTCTCTAGAATAAAAAAATTTAATGTTAAAGTAATGCAAGTGTTAATTACAGCAAACCCAGAAAACATAAATGAAATTATAGGGCATAAAAAAGAAAATATTTTAAAACTAAAAGAAATTTATGATGTAGATGTAAATGTAAAAGCAGATGAAGCAATAAAAAAAGGTAAATTTGAAATAGAAATAGAAAAAACCTATGAAGATATTCTTGAGGAAGAAAGAGAAAAATTAAAAAATAAATAAAAGTATAAAAACACCCATTATTGCAAATAATTAGTAATAATGGGTGATTTTTATGGATTATACAAAAACTAAAAAAATAATTACATTAAGAAAGTATTTATTAGATACTCTTTATATTGTGGTTGGTTGCATAATTATGGCAATAGGTACAGCACTTTTTTTACTGCCAAACCAACTTTCTTCAGGAGGATTTTCTGGAATTTCAACAATTATTTATTACTTTTTGCACTTTCCACTTGGAACTACAATGTTATTATTAAATATTCCATTTTTATTATGGGCATTATTTAAAATAGGAAAAGAATTATTAATTAAATCAATAGCAGGAACTGTACTTCTTGCCATATTTATTGATATATTTGAAAAGCTTAAACCACTTACAGATGATAGATTTTTAGCCTGTATTTATGGTGGAATTTGTATAGGAATTGGAATGGCACTTGTACTTAAAGCATCAGCATCAACTGGCGGCACAGACTTAATTTCATACATTGCAAGGGCATATAGACCACATATAAGAACAAGTAATATTATAGTTATTCTAGATTTTATTATTATAGCATTAAATGTATTCTTTTTTAAACAAATAGAAATAGGTCTTTATTCAGCTATTGCAATTTATATAGTAGGAAAAATGATAGATATTATCTTTGAAGGTATCAATTTTACAAAGATGATGTTAATTGTATCTAATAAATATAAAGAAATAGCACAGCAAATAGGGGACGATTTGCAAAGGGGCAGCACAGGAATTTATGCAAAAGGAATGTATACAAGGGAAAGAAAAATGATGCTTTTTTGTGTGGGTGCAAGGAATGAAGTAGCTAAAATTAAAGAAATTGCAGTAAAAATAGATCCAAAGGCATTTATTGTAATTGCTAATGCAAGAGAAACATGGGGAAAGGGGTTTAAAACATAGTTTGTCATAAGTTTTAATAGAGCTTGAATTTAAAGTAAAAATATGATATAATGATTAAAATTTTTTAGAAAAGAGGTTATTGATTAACTATGAAACAATATGGTAGATGGTTAGTTTCTCGAAACTCAAGCATACCATTTCGGTCAGTAGAGGTGGTGGGCTCATGTGATTTGGATCAGAGTTCATCTGAAATTACTAGTGATATGCTAAATCTAGCAACACTAATAATTGAAACGGCACAAGCTTTTAAAGGCGTACCATATATAAATGCGAATCAATACAAGGCTTCGAAAGGAAAAATGATAGTAAATTTTACTATAATATTTCCTGAAGAAGAAAGTATCATTAATTTTATTGATTTTTTGAGAGACATGATGGGTTCGTTCGAAGGATTAACCAATGAATAAAATTAATATCCTCACCATGTAGTAACATGGAAAAAGCAGTTTCTATTTGAAACTGCTTTTTTATTGTATAGGAAAAATCAGCTTTTATCTTGAACCTATTTAAGATTTTTCCATATACAACAAGGCCCAAGTTACCTTGGTCTGTGCATATTTGCGAAGCAAAATGCACATGTGGCGAAGCCACTTTTCTTATAACTTTCATAGCTAAAAGAAAACTATAGCAAATGTTACACAAATTGATAAAATTACCATAATAAAAAAGAAAATAGTATTTAAAAATACTATTTTTTAATGTATAATAATAATGTAAAGTATTTATTATAAGGAAAGTGTAAAATGAATGAACAAGTATATAAAATGAATTTAATAGAAACATTTAATTTAGTACACATATTTGAATGTGGTCAATGTTTTAGGTGGAATATAGAAAGTGATAAAAGCTACACAGGAGTTTTTAAAAATAATGTATTAAATGTAAAAATAGATGGAAATCAAATTGTTTTTAAAGGAATTTGCGAAAACGATATAAAAGAAACAGTTACAGAATATTTTGACTTAAAAAGAGATTATGAGAAAATAAAAAGGGACTTAAGCAAAATAGACGAACCACTAAAAAATAGCATTAAGTATGGAAGCGGAATTAGGCTTTTAAACCAAGATTTGTGGGAAACTATAATTTCATTTATTATATCAGCAAATAATAATATACCAAGAATAAAAGGAATTATAGAAAGAATGTCAAAGCAATATGGAAAGCCAATAAATTGGCAAAACAAAACTTATTACACTTTTCCAGAAGCTAAAGAATTGTCAAAAGCAAGTGTAGAAGATTTAAGAAAATTAGGGTTAGGCTTTCGTGACCAAAGAGTTTATGAAACAACAAAACTTATTTTAACAAAACAAGTTGACTTAAATGAATTATTAAAACAAAAAGAAAGTAAAAAAATAAAAGAAACACTTTTAACATTACCAGGTGTTGGACCAAAAGTTGCAGACTGCATTATGCTATTTTCTACACTTAAATGCTTGGATGTATTTCCAGTGGATGTATGGGTAAGAAGAGTAATGAATGAATTATATTTTAAGTTGCCAGAAGAAACTAGTTTAAAAAGGGAACAAATAGAAAAACTAGCAAGAGAAAAATATGGCTCATTAGCAGGTCTTGCACAGCAATATTTATTTTATTGGAAAAGAGATGCTTAAAAAAATATAAAGTGGAAAATTTTCCATCAAAGTATAATTTGTAAAATGATATAAAAATAACAAAAAATTTTCTTTAAGGTTTATACTTAAAGAAAATTTTTATATGTTTATGATAGCAATAAAACCCTACAATGTCAAGGAGAAACGAAAAAGTTTTATATAATTTTTTTGAAAAAAATTTTAAAATTTTCCTCATTTTTTGAACTAAAAAAAATGCTTGTAATTAAGCGGATGCACCGATTACAAGCATTTTTGTATTTTCTTTAAGTATAAACCTTAAAGAAAAGTTGCAAAGGAGGAAAAAGTGTTGAAAAACAAAGGAATAACGCTAATTGCGCTAGTAGTAACCATAGTAGTATTACTAATATTAGCAGGAGTAAGTATAACAGCAGTATTTGGAGATAATGGAATAATAAGCGGAGCACAAAAGGCAAAAGATAAAACAGATGAAGCTATAGAACAAGAGCAAGAGGATGTGGGAAAACTAGTTAATCAATTAGAAGAGTTTGAAAGAGAAAGTTTACCAGATACAGTAAAAGAAGCAATACAAAAAGGAACAATATTTACTGTAAATAAGCAAATAAAAGACGAAAATGGAAAAACAATGACAGTACCAAAGGGGTTTAAAGTAAAAGAAGGAGAACTAATAGAAAATGGAGTAGTAATAGCAGATAGCGAAGGAAACGAATTTGTTTGGGTGCCATGTACAGTAGGTGAATATAAAAAACATGACTATGAAGTAGAAGAGATAGATGATACTTCTAATAAAGCTGATGGAGAAAATAACGATAAAGGCTGGAACACACGTTCTTATAGGTTATATAGTGACTGGAAAGATGATGAAATAGATGAAGAGAAAAATAAAAAAAGTGTAGAAGAAAATAAAGGCTTTTATATAGCAAGATATGAAGCAGGAGTACCAAGTAATGCAGATTTTTATGTTGATGAAAGTACATCAGACAAAAGTTATAAAGATGCAAATTCAAAAGATACGACGCAAACAAAAACTGGGGAAAATTTAAAACCAGTAAGTAAAGCAGGAAATCAATGCTGGAACTTAATAAGTCAAACAAATGCTAAAGAAGTATCAGGAAGAATGTATAGCGGAGAAACTTACGGAGTAAGAAGCCAATTAATAGATGGAACAGCGTGGGATACGGTCGTAACATGGATGTCAAAAGATAACAATTATAAAGATATAGAAAAAGATAGTACAAGCAAAGGAAACTATGCAAGCAGTACTAACGAAAATAAACTTGAGGTAAGTAACACTTTATTTGCAGAACATTTATTTAAATATAAGAAAGAAGATAGTTCAAATGTAGGTTGGTGTATAGGAAAGAGTTACCAATATGGAACATTCACATCTGGATATACAGCTAACTGGACTGATACAAATGGTGATGCAAGTAGTAAATATAATAGTTATAGTAATGATACTAATACTTATAAATATAATCACTATGTAGAAATGGCAACAGGAGCAAGTAATAATACAAAATTAAAAAATATATATGACATGGCAGGAAATATGTACGAATGGACAACAGAGTATGGATATCATAATGAACAAATCGGCGGTACGAAGTATGCTGTTCTTCGTGGGGGCAGCTTCCACTACACCAGTGACGAAGGCCCAGTCTCTTTCCGCTATGGACTCTTTTCAGCCGATAACGCAGGTTTTCCTAGCTTTGGTTTCCGTGTCGCGCTTTATGTAAAATAAATTTTGAGTCGAACAGGAAAATAAAGGCAATTAATTAAAACCAATTGCTTTTATTTTTTTTGTATGATAAAATTTTCTAAATTACCCAAGGATAATAAAAACTCTGCAATGTTAACATAACAATTATATTATAATTGTTATATAAAGTCTTATGGGTGACTTTAAAAACCTAAATATAGTATAAAAGGAGAAAAGTTTTGAGTATACAATTTATTTATGGTAGTTCAGGTACTGGAAAAACCAATTATTTATTTAATGACGTACAGCAAAAACTTAAAGAAAATTCTGGTTATAAAATAAAAATTGTTACACCAGAACAATTTTCTTTTAATGCTGAAATGGAATTACTAAAAACTTCTCCTTCTAATAGTGTAGTAAATGCCGAAGTTATTACATTTAACCGTATGGCATATAGGGTTTTAAATGAAGTAGGCGGAATAACAAAATTGCGTTTATCAAAACAAGGAAGGGCAATGTTAGTTAGCCATATTTTATTAAATAATAAAGATAATTTTTCATTTTTAGGAAATTCTGATGAAAATGTAGAACTTATGACAAGACAATTAACAGAGCTAAAAAAACATCAAATATTACCAGAAAATTTAAGCAATGTAGCTGATAATACTGAAAATGAATATTTAAAACTAAAGCTAAAAGATGTTTCTAATTTATATAATTTATATACAGAAACAATTGAAAATAAATATATTGATGAAAACGATAATTTAACTATATTATCACAAAAGTTAGACAAATCTAAAGAATTTAGCAATTGTGATATTTATATAGACGAATTTGTGGGCTTTACTAAACAAGAATATGAAATATTAAGAAAGCTTATGCAAATATCACATAAAATAACAATTACAATTTGTGCAGATAACTTAAATGAAAACACTAACCCAGATATAGATGTGTTTTATGCAAATAAGCAAACTGCGCATAAAATTATGGAAATAGCAAAAGAGCAAAATGTAACTATTGAAAAGCCAATTTGCTTAAATGAAGTAAAAAGATTTAAAAATGCACAATTACAGCATTTGGCTAAAAATATGAGCATGCCATTTTATGAAAAATATTTAGAAGATGCAGGTAACATTTCTATTTTTCTTGCAAGTAATCCATATTCTGAAATAGAAGAAGTAGCTATTAAAATAGCAAAATTGGTAAAACGGTGGATACCGTTATGAGGACATAGCAGTTATCACAAAAAATATTAGTACATATTCTAGTATATGCAAAGTAATTTTTGCAAAATATAATATTCCAGTTTTTATAGATGAAAAAAAGGATTTTAGTAGCAACATATTAGTTAAATTTATATTATCTACATTAGAAGTATTATCAAAAAATTGGTCTTATGAAGCAGTTTTTGGATATTTAAAAACAGGTCTTATTCCATTAGAAGAAGAAAAAATTGCTCTTTTAGAAAATTACTGTATTAAATGGGGCATAAAAGGAAGCAAATGGTATGCAAAAGAATGGAGCTTTTATGACGAAACAAAAGAAGAGCAAGAAGAAATTTTATATTCTAAATCTAAAGTTGTAAGTCCATTACTTGAACTAAAAAAAGAGCTTCAAGGGCAAAAAACTGTTAAGCAAATATCACAAAAAATTTATGAGTTTTTAATAAAAAATAAAATACCTGAAATCTTGCAAGAAAAAATACAAAATCTAAAAGCATGTAATGAATTAGAAAAAGCAAAAGAATATGAAAAAAGCTTTGAAATTTTTGTTAGCTTATTAGATGAAATAGTTATAGTATTAGGTGATAAAAACATAAGCTTTGATAAATATACTAAAATTTTAAAAATGGGATTTTCAAACAGTGATTTAGGTGTAATACCACAAGTAGCAGATGAAGTAATAGTAGGGGATGTAGACCGCTCAAGATCACACAAAGTTAAAGTAGCATTTTTAATAGGGTTAAATGATGGTGTATTTCCAGCTATTCAAAAGGATGAGGGCTTTTTAGATGATGAAGATAGACAAGTTTTAAAAAGCTCTGGAATAGAGCTTGCTAAAGGTACAATGGAGCAACTTTATGACGATAACTTTAACATTTATAAAGCATTTACTACAGCAGAAGAGTTATTATGTATTTCATACGTTTCATCAGATTCAGAAGGAAAGTCTTTAAGACCTTCTATACTTGTAAATAAAATTAAAAAGATGTTTCCAAACATAAAAGAGCAAAGTGATATTGTAAATAGGCAAAGTGAAATATTACTAGAAAATACTACATTTGATGAGCTACTTATACAAATTAGAAATTTTAAAGAAGGAAAGCAAATAGACCCAATTTGGTTCCATGTATATCATTATTATGCTAATAATAATAAACTTAAATTAGAAAATGCCTTAAGGGCAATTGATTATAAAAATGAACCAGAAAAAATAAAAAAGCAAAATCTGCAAAACTTATATGGTAATACTTTAAATACAAGTATATCACGATTAGAGCAGTATAAATCATGTGCATTTTCATATTATTTAAAATATGGTTTAAAGCTAAAAGAAAAAGATCAATTTAAAGTAGAAGCCATAGACACAGGAAATTTTATGCATGAGGTAATAGATAGCTTTTTTGCAAAATTAGAAGAAGAAAACCTTAATGTTAAACAAATAGAAATTGAGCAAATAAAAAGTATAACAGAAGAAATAGTAGAAGAAAAGCTAACATTAAAAAAATATGATATTTTTAATGCTATTCCTAAATACCGTGTATTAGCTAAAAGGCTAAAAAAAGTAATTGTAAAATCAATGCAGTATATTGTAGAAAGCATTAAATATAGTGACTTTGAGGTGTTAGGTCATGAATTAGAATTTAAAGGTGGAAAACAATATAAGCCTATTACATTTAAGTTAAAAGATGGCAAAACAGTAGAAATTACAGGAAAAATAGACAGAGTAGACATTGCAAAAACTAAAGATGGCAAATATCTTCGTATAATAGATTATAAATCATCTATTAAAAATATTAATTTAAATGAGGTTTTAGCAGGCTTACAACTACAGCTTCTAACATATTTAGACGCGGCTTGTAAGGAAGAAGATGTACTTCCAGCAGGTGTATTTTACTTTAATTTAATAGACCCAATTTTAAATGCTACAAGTGAGCTAGAAGATGAGCAAATAGAAGAAGAATTAAGAAAACAATTTAAAATGCAAGGTCTTATTTTAGCAGATACCCAAATTGTAAGAAAAATGGATACAACTTTAGTTTCGGGAAGTTCTAATATTATACCAGCATATTTAAATAAAGAAGGGGAAGTTAGCGAAAGACCAAATACACTAAATGCTAAACAGTTTGAAAATTTACAACTATACATGGAGAAAATTATAAAACAAATTTCAGAAGAAATTTTAGAAGGAAACATTAAAATAGAACCATTTTACCGTATGAGAGATAAAAAAACTCCATGTGAATATTGTGAATATAAGTCTATTTGTCAGTTTAACCAAGTTACAAAAAATAATTATAAATATATTGGAAACTGGTCTAAAGAGGCAGTTTTGGAAGAAATGCAAAAAGTGTAATATATTTATTTTTAAGGTAATGTTATATATGCTCTTAACATTTGAAAAATATAGATAAAAAAGTAAAAAAATTTTCTTTAAGGTTTATACTTAAAGAAAATTTTTATATGTTTATGATAGCAATAAAACCCTACAATGTCAAGGAAAAATGACAAAGTTTTGTATAAATTCTTTGATTAAAATTTTTTAAAATTCCTCATTTTTCGAACTTTAAAAAATGCTTGTAATTAAGTGATAAAGCTTATTACAAGCATTTTTGCATTTTCTTTAAGTATAAACCTTAAAGAAAACTTGCGAAGGAGGAAGAAGTGTTGAAAAACAAAGGAATAACGCTAATTGCATTAGTAGTAACCATAGTACTAAATTGCTCGTTCCTCGCAATGGTCGTAGAAGTTTGAATTTAAAAATATAAATAGAATTGAGA
>CANQGW010000027.1 GCA_947623555.1 uncultured Clostridia bacterium | reverse complement strand
ATTAGCGTTATTCCTTTGTTTTTCAACACTTTTTCCTCCTTTGCAAGTTTTCTTTAAGGTTTATACTTAAAGAAAATACAAAAATGCTTGTAATCGGCTGTTCCGCTCAATTACAAGCATTTTTGGGTGTTCAAAAAAGAAGAAATTTTTTAACTTTTTCGAAAAAATATTTATAACAAACTTTGGTGTTTTTCCTTGACATTCTAGGCTTTTATTGCTATCATAAGTATATAAAAATTTTCTTTAAGTATAAACCTTAAAGAAAATTTTTTGTTTTTTATATTCTATAAATCACATTATTATATGGTATTTAAAGAAGTGATAATATAAACATAGCATGTGACCAAGCAAGCCCATTTACCCAACTTGGACTCATGGTTTCATTATTTACTTGCTCTGATAAAAAGCCATGTTCATTTGCTGTATTTACTACAAATTGTATACATTCTTTTGCCTTTTTCTTTTCGCCCAACTTTTTATAATACATTGCCATCCATAATGTTGCTATTACCCACGGATCCTTTCCCCCGCGGTAATTATCTTGCTCAAATCTTAAGTATCCTCCTGTATAAGTTCTTAAAGTTAAGTTTATTTTTTCTACAGTATTTTGCACCTTTTTTTCTTTTGCTGAAAACATATTAAATGGCACTACTACTCCTAATGTGCTTATATCTGTTTTTTTATCGTCTAAATTTCTTAAAAATGTTTTTAAATTTTCATCATATAAATTATTTGATATATATTTTTTTATTTGCTCTTGGTACATTGTTATTTTAGCTTCTAGCTTATTCATAGCTTCTACTTTTAGCCTATTTGTTTGTTCGTACTCTGGTTTTAATAATTTTTGAATTTCTTTCATTGATTCAAAAGCAGCATATATTGCTGAAATAGAATACAAATGTACACCTTCATTCATTTCCCACAAGTCATAACTTTTAGGTAACATATTTCTTTTTTCAGTATGATATGTTTTTTCTATTTCGCATTTTACTACATCTGACTCATCTTTTGTTTGTAAAACATTATCTAGATAAATTTGTAAAAATTTTATTGCATTTTCACACATTTTATATGTGTCTTTTAAAAATTTTATGTCTTTAACTACTTTATAATGCTCATATACCCCATATACTACACTTGCTGTTTCGTCTATTTGATAGCCCCAACATGGTGCTAAATTTCCATCTGTATAAAACCTTTGCTCCCACATTCCATTTTTGTTTTGGGTTTCTTTGCAAAATACTTTGTAAAATTTATCTGTTTCTTTGGTCATTTTTATATTATCCAATGCTTTTGTTACAAAAACTGCATCTCTTGGCCAGCAATAGTTATATCTGCCACACATAGTTCTTTGTTCATCAACTTCTACAGCAGCTACTATTCCACCTTCTTGTTTATTTGTTAATAATGGAAATAACAATATACTTCTTTTATATATTTGGTTTACTTTTTTATTATATTTATTAGTTTCTGGAAGAAGTGTTATTGCTATATGTTCTTTAACATATTTTTTCCAATATTTTTCTACTTGTTGCTCTTCCTTTTCTACATCTAATTTTTTTATTTTTGTTATTTGTTTTTTTAATTCTTCTTCAGATAGTTTTTGTAAGTTTTCTCTAAAATATAAATATAATACTAGCTCCTTTTTTTCACCTGGTTTTAATGTACCTATATCATAGCTAATTGCAGAGTCTGAAGACATACCAATATAGTCTTTGTCATGTATTTCACCACTAGAAATTGTTTCTTTAATGTCATTTAACTGATGGCTTAATAAATTATTTGGAGAAAATGTATACATTGTATAGTCATGGCAGTATTGAACTAATGTATTTTCCTTTACTTCTGCCCCAACCATATTATTAATATCAAATAATAGTTTTGTGTGTGCCAAAAAATTTACATTTAAGTTTATATTATTTCTATTTTCAAACTGATACCTTTTTACTAATACATTTTCTTTTAGCATTACAAAATCTGTTTGTTTAACAAATAAGCTAAAATAAGTATTTAAAATTTCTGTATGTAGCACATTAGTATTTTCACTGTAATATTGGTTATATTGGTTATTAATATCATCATGTAAATAAATTATACCAGAATCATTTATTTTAACACCTACTAAAAATTCATCTATCCAATTTCTAAAGTCAGGTGCTGGGTACATAACTCTAACAAGTTCACCAGTTTTTGTATAACTTGCCGTAATATTTGTGCCACCAATAATGGCATCATTATTATATTTATTTTTCATTAGTTTTACCTCTTTTATTTAGTGTTTTTCCACAATTTTTACAATTTGATCTTCTATTTCATTTAATCTTAATTTTAAAAGACTAATACTATCATCACTAGTTTCTTGAGTTAAGTACTCTTCTTTTATAATAGCTTCCATGTCTTGAAGTTCTTCTTTTAAAGTTCTCATTTTTTCTAATATATCTTTTCTTGCTGGGCTTTCCTCTTTGTGCTCCTGAACCAACTGCTCCATTTTTAAGGTATCGTCTAATGTATATGTTTGACCATATTCTGGTATAGTAACAGGTATATTAGAAGTTTCAATAATTTTTTGTTTTAAAACTTCTTGGCTTTCTGGCTCGCCATGTACTAAAAATATGTGTTTTGGCTTTGTAATAAATGAATATATAAAGTTTAAAAGCCACTCTTGGTCTGCGTGACCTGAATAACCTTCTATATATTCTATTCTAGCATTTACTGCAATTTCTTCGCCAAAAATTCGTACACGCTTTTCACCTTCTACTAGCCTTCTACCTAATGTACCTGGGGCTTGGTAGCCTACAAATAGAACAGTACTATTAGGGTCCCATAAATGATGTTTTAAATGGTGCTTAATTCTTCCAACCTCGCACATACCGCTAGCAGAAATAATAATTGCTGATTCCTTTTTTTCATTTAATGCTCTAGATTCATCAGCTGTTCTTGTAAACTGTAAACCCGGAAACTCTAATGGATTATCTCCACTTTTTATTAAATTTTGCGTTTCTTCATCAAAAAGGTTTGCGTTTTCTCTAAATATTTCAGTGGCTGAAATTGCAAGTGGACTATCTACATATACTGGTGCCTTCATTAAAGTTTGATATTTTTGTTTAAATTCTTCATCAGTTTTACTATCTTTTAATCCATTTAATTCATATAAAATTTCTTGGGTTCTACCTACTGCAAATGATGGGATAACTACTGTTCCACCTTTGTTTAATGTTTCTGATACAATATTTAAAAATAAGTTTGCTTTATCATCATTTCTTAAGTGTAGCCTTGAACCATAAGTAGATTCCATTACTAAATAGTCGGCATTGTCTATCATAGTTGGAGAAGAAAGAAGTGGAATATCGTTATTTCCTAAATCTCCTGTAAATACTGCTTTTGTTTGCTTTCCATCTTCTGTAACCCAAACTTCAATAATGCTAGAACCTAACATGTGACCAGCGTCATTAAAACGAACATGTATATTTTCATCTATTTCTACAATTTCATCATAATTTACTGGTTTAAATATGTCCATTGTTTTTATTGCATCTTCTGCTGTATAAATTGGAAGAAGTGGGGATTTTCCCTCCCTCATTCTTTTTCTGTTTCTCCAAGTAATTTCTTGTTCTTGAATATGTCCACTATCTGGTAGCATAATAGAGCATAAGTCCCTTGTTGCCTTTGTTGTAATAATTGGATTTCTATACCCTTCTACATATAGTTTAGGAAGTCTACCAGAATGGTCTATATGTGCATGTGTTAATAACACAAAATCAATTTCATTTATATTAAAGTCAAATGGGTCATGGTTTTTTTGTTCATCTTTGCTACTACCTTGGTACATTCCACAGTCTACTAAAAATTTTTTGCCTGCCCCTTCTACTAAAAAGTTAGATCCTGTTACAGTTTTGGTTGCTCCTAAAAATGTAATTTTCATATAATTCTCCCTTCTTAAAAATGTATGTTATATAAATAATTTTACTTTTTTCTTTAATGTTACAGTTTTTTCGCTAGATATTTCGTAAGTATTTTCTATAATGTTTACATCATAATATGTTACATATAATTTTCCATCTTCTACATTAGTTTTTAAAATTATATTGTTTAAATCTATCATTTTGCTATCAAATAGTTTATGAATAATTTGATAATTTACATCTTTATCTAATGTAACTTCATCTATAACATCTAACTTACTTGCCTTTTCTAATAGTAATGCGATAGTTTTTTCAAATGCTACTTTTAGTTTTGGTATATCTTTTAGCAAAGTACCTTTTTCATCAATTGGCAAAAACCTATAGTACCTAATAATATAAAAATATGGCATTATTTCTTGCTTTATTTGTGCATTTTCAATTTTAATTTGTATACATTCTAAAAATAAAGAACACAAATTTATTATAGTTTGAGTCATGTTTTTGGCTTCTAAATTTAATATGTTTAAAAAATCAACTTTTTTTGATATTTCACTTTTTCTTGAAACATAACCTTTTGGATCAATTAAAGCATTACATTCTTTGATTTTATTTACATAGTCTTGCCTTTCTTCTTCTAACCTAATTATTAAATGCCTAATACTAAAAATTTTTTCTTTGTTTGGCAAGTTTTTATTTCTTAATTCATATTCTTTATTTAAACTATCTTTATCATTAAGTATTTTATCAATTTTTTGTATTTGTTTAGTATAATCTTTCTTTTGTTTTGTTATTTGTTCTAAATACATAGATTTATTACTTAATAATTCAAGTTGTTCATTATTTTCTAACCTTAATTGTTCCCATTTTTCCTTATGGGTTTTATTGTTTATTACATCAAGTTCTATAACAAATTTACAAAATAATTCTGTAAGTTTTTTTGCTCTTTTTTCATCTATGCTTTCTTTTAATTTTTCATACATTAATATTAAATAATCTGCTAGTTTGCTTTTGTTTTCTATCCAAGCAGTAATGAAATTATATCCTAATAAATATATATATGTTTGAAATATTAAATTTAATGGGATATTTGATATTTCTTTTATAGTATTATCCCAAGACCATCCGTTAAAATCTCTTATTATTTCTGCTTCATGCATTTTCATTCCTACGTTTAAAAAGTTGGTAATTGGCTCTTCTAATAATGCTTCTTCTTCAGGAATACATAGCGTTTTTTGATTAAGCTCTAAAATTGCATTTAATATAGTAAGTTCGTTACCTACTGTAGTTATTTTTCCTAAATTTTTATCTACTTCATATTTATCTTTTACAGTGGTAGCCTCAAATTTAATAAGCTCTATTTCTTTGCATTTTTCATCAATTATTTTAATTAACTTGTCTAAAAACTCTGCCTTATCATAAACTTCTATTTTAGTTTTTGCATAATCTGCATACGCATTTTCAATTTTGTAAAACATGCTTAAAAGAAGATTTTTAGTTTCAACTGAAAAGTTCTTATTTACTAAAACCTTCTCTAATGTATTGGTATAATCTTTTAAATGAATCTTATGTAATTTTTTTTCTTTTTTTTCCATGTGATTCACCTTTTCATTTGTTTTTTATTCTTCTGAAGTTTCAGTTGGTGCCATTTTTAATTCTTGCCATCTTTCCTTTGACATTAATACTTCTCTTGGCTTACTTCCTTGATATCCAGAAATAACTCCTCTTTCTTCCATTTGATCTATTATTCTTCCTGCTCTTGCATAGCCTACTTTGAATCTTCTTTGAATAAATGATGTTGAGGCTTGCCTTGTTTCTACAACAGTATCTATAGCCTCCATTAATAATGGATCTGCTCCATCATCATCTGCTTGTTCTTCTTCTAAATCTTTTTCTGTTTTGTTGGCGTTTTCAATTTGTTCAATAATATCTTCATTATATGTTACCTCGCCATTTGCTTTAATAAAGTCTACAATTTTTTCTACTTCTTTATCTGACACAAATGCTCCTTGTATTCTAGTAGGTTTTGGGCTACCAGATGGGTAAAATAGCATATCACCCTTTCCTAATAGCTTTTCTGCACCAACCATATCTAAAATTGTTCTAGAGTCTATTTGTGATGATACTGCAAATGAAATTCTAGATGGAATATTAGCTTTAATAATACCTGTAATTACATCAACAGAAGGTCTTTGAGTAGCTATTACCAAATGCATTCCTGCAGCTCTTGCTTTTTGCGCTAAACGGCAAATTGAATCTTCTACATCTTTAGAAGCTACCATCATTAAATCTGCAAGCTCATCTATTATAATAACAATTTGAGGTAAACTTCCTAGCTCTTCTTGTTTAGCAACTTCATTATAGCCTTTTAAATCTCTAACACCTTTACTTGCAAAAAGTTGATAACGATTTTCCATTTCTTGTACTGCCCAAGCTAAAGCACCTGCTGCTTTTTTAGGGTCTGTTACAACAGGAATTAATAAATGTGGTATACCATTATATACTGAAAGTTCTACAACTTTTGGGTCTACCATTAATAGCTTTACTTCACTTGGTTTTGCTTTATAAATAATACTTGAAATTAAGGTATTAATACATACACTTTTTCCAGAACCAGTAGCACCTGCAATTAATACATGGGGCATTTTTGAAATATCTGCTATAACTGGTTCCCCTGCTACGTCTTTTCCTAAACCAAATGCTAGTTTTGATTTATGGTTTTGGAAATCGCTTGATTCTATTATTTCTCTAAAATGTACAACTTCATTGTCTTTGTTTGGAATTTCAATTCCTACTGCTTGTTTACCTGGTATTGGTGCTTCTATACGTATACTTTCTGCTGCCAAGTTTAAAGCTATATCATCTGCTAAATTTGCAATTTTACTAACACGCACACCCTCTGCTGGTTTTAGTTCATATCTTGTAATAGCAGGTCCAACTGATACATTTTCTACTTTGGCAGAAACCCCAAAGCTATATAAGGTTTTTTGTAATTTAGTTGCTGTATCTGCAACTGTTTTTTTGCCATTTTTGCCAGCTTTTCTTTCTGGTTCACTTAATAATTGAACAGGTGGAAATTCATAATTTTCTTCTTCTGTTGTTACAGTATGCTCTAATTGTAAAACTTGCTTTACTTTATCTTCTTTTTGTTCTTCCACTTGTTTAAATAAATTTGCATCTATTACATCTGGAGAAGAATCTTGATTTTCTTTATCTACCCCTATATCTTCAATAGTTTGCAATTTTTTAGACTGCTTTTTCTTTCCAAAGAAAGGAATATCTAGTTCGTCTTCATCATGATTAAATTTTCCTTGTTCATCTTCATTTTCGTCTAAATCAATAGTTAACTGATTTGCAAATTGAGAAGCTAATTTTTCTGCTTCTTGTCTTTCTTTCAAACGCTTTTGTTTTTTGGTTTCCTTTTTTTCTTTTAATATCATTTCCTCTTCTTCAGAGTATTTTTGCCTTCTTGCTTCTTTTTCTTCTTCTAACTCATCTATAAAATTACTAATTAATTCAGCAGGTCTAATACCAAAAATAAATACTAGTAAAATAATAGAAACTCCAAGTGTTAGTATTGCTGCACCAGTTTGACTTAATGCTTTAGTAAGTGGCACTGCTATTACTGTACCTATTACACCACCACCAATGTCTTTAGTGCCTTGTTCATAGGCCTGACTTATAATTTTATTAAAATCTTGATTAATTGAAATATTTTTTCCTGAACTTGCACCTGTTCCTAATTGAAAAATAGAAAGCATAGTTGCCACACAAACTAAAAACATAGCATATTGTATTAATTTATGCATAATATATTCTTTATCGTTTCTAGTCATATAAATAGCAATAAGTAACATTCCAATTGGAATAATATATTTAATAAAACCCATTATGCCACCCAAGGCTGGGCTTAATACTTCACCTATACTACCACATTTTGTATAAATTAATAACATAAGTAATATACTAACTAGCACTAGTGCAACTACTGCTACATTAACATCAACTTTATTCTTTTTTCTTTTTGCTCTTCTTGCCAATTTTTATTTCCTCCTCATTTGAATGTTTAGTTATTTTTGACAATAAAAATCAGTGCAATCCGGAAATCCAATTTGATGGCCTCCGAGCACTGATTTTCCGAAAATTTATTTTAGTTCTTTTCTATTATCTTGAATTGTTTTAATAGCATTTTGTAAAGCTACTTCTATTCCAGCTAAAACACTATCTGCATAATCTTTTGTTCCTTTAGAAATTTCTCTAGACATTTCATTTGCTGTTTCTATAATTTCTACTTTCTTCTCATAGGCTTTTCTAGTAATTTCATGCTCGTCTATCATAGAAATAATTCTGTTTTCTGCCTCTTTAATAATTTCATCTGCTTCGTTTTGAGCTTCTACTAAAATTCTTTGCCTTTCTTCTTTTACCCATTTTGCTTGTTTAAGTTCTTCTGGCAATTTTAATCTAATTTCTTTAATAATGTCTAGTATTTCTTCTTTATCTACTATACATTTACTAGAAAAAGGTACATTTCTGCTTTTTTCTAGCATATCCTCCAACGTTTCTAATAAAGTGAATATTTCCATTGTTTTACCCCTTTCAACCTAAAAGTATCAATTTATGATTACTTTTTTTCTGCCAAGAATATAAGACTTACTCTTCCGTATTTCCTTATATCATAAACATTTATGTTTAAACTCTCTAATCCGAGTAATTCTCGTTTCTCATCATCGGTTTCTATAATCAGGCTACCTTTTTCATTTAGTAAACTTAATAATAAAATTCTTTTTACAGAATCAACTGCAATGTTTTTTAAATAAGGTGGATCTATATAGATTATATCAAAACTTATTTTTTGTTTTTGCAGTAATTCTAATGCTTTTTTATAATCTTTATTAATTACAACTGCTTTAGATGTTAATTTTGTTTTTTCTAAATTTTGATATATCATTTTAGTAGCAAGATGATTATTTTCACATATATAAGCCTCTTTTGCGCCGTCTACTTAAAAATTCTATTGCAATTGCTCCACTTCCACCAAATAAGTCTAGTATAGTTGCATTTTGAATTTTAGCATTTATTATATTAAATAAAGACTCTTTTACTCTATCTAATGTTGGTCTTGTAGAAATATCGTCAATTGAATTTAATTTTGTTCCTCTTGCTAAACCACTAATTACCCTCATAGTACCTCTATATGATATACATTTATTTTATAATTTTCTGCTAATATGTCAATACCTTTTACGCAATTGTAACATTCTTTTAATGTAATTGTAATAATGTCAACTTTTTGTAATATACATAAGTATTATATACTAGGTTTTTTTAATTGTAAATAGAATAATGTAAAAAAATTAGTATTAATAGAATATAAAGCGTTTTTTAATAAACTATTATGCTACTTTTTATATAAAACAAAAAAGCCTTATAACATTTTAGTTATAAGGCGTAATGTTAGTCTTTATTAGCTTCTTTTAAAAGTTCTAATTGTGAAATTAAAAGTGATTCCATTTTTGCTTTGTATACATCAAATTGTTTCTGTAGATCTTCTGCTTCTTTTCTTTTTATCATTAATTCTTGTTCTAAATCTTCTACAGCTTTTTTTGCTTCGGCTTGTGCCTCATTAACAATTTGCTCTGCTTGCTTTTTAGCTACATCTCGTACCTCGTCTGCTGCATTTTGTGCCATTACTAATGTATTTTGCAATGTTGATTCTATATTCTTATATTTTGAAATATTTTCTTCCATATCTTCTAGTTTATTTTTTGATTCAGATACTTCTCTATATAATTTTTCATAATCTTTAGTTAGTTCGTCTAAAAAGTCATCTACTTCTTCTACATTATATCCATTCATTATTTGTTTAGCAAATTTTTTGTTTTCAATATCTAAAGGTGTAAGCATAATTTACCTCCTATATGTTATAAACTGCGAAGTGTGCATTTTAAAAACACATTAATTACCATTTCTTAACCATGAAACAGATAATTTATTTTTAATTTCGTCTCTTGCCATTTCATTTTCAATATCATAATTAAATGGTGCAATTAATACTATAGAATTAGAAATTTTTTGCATGTGTCCATCTAATGCATGAACTGCACCAGACACAACATCAATTATTCTTCTTGCAACATCTTTATTTACATATTCTAAATTAACAACAATAGATTTTTTTTGTTTTAATAAATCACATATATTTGCAGCTTGTTCAAAGGTAGTAGGCTGTGAAATAACCATTTTTACTTGTTGTACTTGTGGCATACTTACTACTTTACTGTTTCTTCTGCCCCATAATCTTCTTTCTTCTGGTTCATCCTCATCATTTTCTAAATCTTCATTATCATAATTTTCCATTACTTCTTCTTCATCTTTATCTTCTGCTGCGTCCATTCCAAATAGTCCCCATACCTTTTCCATAATTGCTCCTGACATCTTTTAAACAACCTCCTAATTATTATTTATCTTCCGTTTGTTGTAATTAGTATCTATCTTTTTATACTTTTTGTCAATAGTTTTAGTAGTTGTAATCATAACTTAATATTTTTGTAACATTTTTGTAATATTATTGTGTCGATTTTTTGTAAATTTCGTCATATAATGAAAGTATACCCCTTCCCCTTATTTCTTCGCTTGAAAATCCTAATTCTGCAAGCTCTGTTTCGGTATAATTTTCTATAATGGCATGTTTTTCATTTTGCTTTAACACTTTTACCCATATTTTAGTTGTATACCCAGCTCTTGTTCTACATACATAAGCAATTTGATTTTCTCCTTTTTGTTCATACGCAATTGACTCGTTAGGAACTTTTTTACCTGTAGCACTCCACCAAATAATATCAAAAGAAATTTTGCGGTAACTTATTAAAGACTGTATATCTCTATTTATTCTAAATACTATTAATAATTCATCATTTTCATTTGAAATATATACTATTTGACCTGTAACCTCATCATTGTTAGGCAACCTAATTTTTACATTGTCACCAACTGTTGCTTCTTTTGCTTGTTTTGAATTTAATATACAAGCAATATAACATTCAAAATTGTTTATAATTTTAGCACTTTCAGTGCTATCTGCTACTACTTGTCCTGTTTTAAAACCTAGTTTTTCTAAAAAATCTGCACTCAACTTGCTAAAATCATTAGGAGTTAAAACTTCTTCATATCCATCTACTTTATATGAAACCACACCACTTACTGGAGCTGATAAATATTCTACTCCTTTGTTTAATTGGTTTTCATATGTACTTCTTTCATCAATTAATTTTTTTAAATATGAACCTGCAGGGCTTAATGTACCTGCAATTTTTGCTTTTTTAGTAATGTTTTCAGAAATTTGTTTTTTGATTTCTTTAACTGTTTGCATATCGTTTGCTTTATATAAAGAGTTTATTTGATCTTCTATTTGTTTTTCTATTGTTTTAATATCAGCTGAAAGAAATGGTAAATCTTCTTGTGACATTGCTTTTTCTATTTTTTGATCCAAGTCTTGTATTTTCTTTATTAAACTACTTTCACCATTAGAATAATAGCGAAAAATATGCTCACCTTTTGCTACCTTTTCTCCTTCTGATTTAATTTTTTCCATTCCATTTTTATAGTTAGAGCCTTTTGTAACTGTTTCTTCACGAATAATATAGCCAATGCTTCTTTCTTCTTCATAAATACTGCCTTGTTCTAGGCTAAAAGTATCTGTAGGGTTTTTAATAAATATTATAACTTTATATCCGGCGTAAATAACTATAATTGCTAATATTATAAGTATTATTAAAAAAGTTGTATTCTGTTTCAAAATTTTCTTTTTTGTTTTTGCTTTTTTAATGTTATTTTTCACTATATTCCTCCAAAATATATTGTATATTTACTTTTGTAGGTGCTAGTCCATTTAACCACTTTATTTCTTTGTTTTTTCTAAACCATGTTAGTTGCCTTTTAGCATATCTTCTTGTTTCCATTTTTAGCTTTTCTATCATTTCTTCTTTTGTATAGCTACCATTTAAGTATTGTATAACTTCCTTATAACCTAGCCCTTGCATTGCTGTTGGGAAGTTATTGTATTTTTGTATTAAATTTTCTACCTCTTGAATTAACCCAATATTTAGCATTTCATCTACTCTTTTATTAATACGTTCATAAAGTATATCTCTTTCCATGTCAATACCAAAAACAATATAGTCATATAGTGGTGGATTAAGTCTAGATTCTTTTTCTAATTCTGTTTTTGTTTTGCCTGTTTGATGGTATATTTCTAATACTCTCATTATTCTTTTTTTATCGTTTTTAGTAATTACCTCCATAGCTTTGCTATCTATTTTTTTTGCTTGCTCATAAAGATATTGTAGGCCTTGCTTTTTAATTTCTTCTTCTAATTCATTTCTATAATTTAAATCAATTTTTAAACTTGGATAGGTAATATTATATATCAAACTATTTACATATAAGCCTGTTCCCCCTACAATAATTGGCACGTTTCCATGTGATAATATTGTTTGTATAGCTTCTTCTGCCTCTTTTTTATAATCTGCTACACTATATCTTTGCTCTGGACTTACAAAATCTAGCATATAATGTGGAACTCCTTGCATTTCTTCTTTGGTTGGTTTTGCAGTACCTATATTCATATCTTTATAAATTTGCATTGAGTCGCAAGAAATAATTTCACCATTTATGTTCTTTGCAAGTTCTATTGATAAACTTGTTTTTCCAGAGGCCGTAGGGCCACATATTACAATTACTTTAGGTTTTTTTGTCATACATTCTCCTTTTACTTTTTAGCCGAGATAATATTTAATATACCGTTTCCAATATCTTTAAAATAAAAGAATTCAATTGTTAATATAATAAATAATACTACTGTTATTAAAATTAAACGATTTTTAAATTTTTTTGATTTTAGATTTCCTAATTTAAAATGTCTATAAGAGCTAGCAAGAAATGGCAACACTAAAATTCCATTAACAGGTACAAAAGAAAATGTAATTAAATTTTGCGCTGTTGATTCTGCCCCTCCTAAATCAATATTTTTTGTACTAACCCAATAAACAACTGTCACAAGCATATATATTATTGCTATACCAATAATAACAGAAATCCATCTATCCTTTTTTTCCATTTCATCTCCTAAAAAACGATATGTAAGAAACACTGCTAGGATATTTAATACTAAAATACATACATAAATAAATAAAATCATACTTTTCCCCTTTTCTATATTACCTTCTTGAAAATTTTTTCTCTATATCTGTTTTTGACATTTTAATTGCAGTTGGTCTTCCATGTGGGCAAGTAAATGGATTTGGTAATACTAATAATTGTTTCATTAGTTCATCTACTTCTTTTTCAGTAAGTGCCATATTAGCTTTTACTGCAGCCTTGCATGCCACTGTTGCAATAAACTTTTCTTCTTTTTCTTGTTTGGCTGTTCTTGCTACTGTGTTAATTTCATCCAAAGTTTCTAAAAATAATTCTTTAGTATCTAAATCTATACAAACATTAGGAACTCCACTTAATTTAATTGTATTATCGCCAAACTCTTCTAATGTAAAGCCTGCTTTTTTGAACATGTCCATATTTTCTTTTGCTATATCCATCTCTTTATTAGTTAAATTAATAATGTCAGGAAGTAGCATTAATTGTGAGTCCTTTTCTGTTTCACTATAATAATTTTTCTTTACCTTTTCATACAAAATTCTTTCATGTGCTGCATGTTGGTCTAAAATATATAAATCTTTATCTAACTGTAAAATAATATAAGTTGAAAATGCAATTCCTATAAACTTATATGAAGGGATTTTTTGCTCTTCTTTATTTGCAAACATAGATATATTTTCTACTGATTTTAGTTCTTCTGGCTGTAATGTAATTTTTTCTTCATTCTTCTTTTCCTCATTTTGCATAGCTTTTCTTGTTTCTGTTGGCATAGTGCCAAAAGTGCGTATATACATTTCATCAAAGCTCTCTATTTTTTCATCTTCTTTAATTTTTTCATCTAATGCATTAATTTCTCCAAATAATTTTTCACCTTTTTTATCTACATCATTTTTTGTTAAATCATAGTTATAATTTTGTGTGTTTTCAGAGATGCTATTATTTTCAGTACTTTCAGTAGAATTATTTTCTTTGTTTACATTATTTTCTTGTAATTTTGTATCTTCCACCATTTCTTTATATTCTGTTTGTGGCTTTTGAATGTCTGCATATTTAAACTCTGGTTTTGCATTAACTATCATAGTTTTATCAAACGATAAATCTATGTTTTCTTTTATTTTCTCTGTGTCTGCTACTAAATCGCCTTTAAGTAAAGTGTCTTTTATAGCATGATATACTGCTTTAAATACCTTGTTTTCTTCTTCAAATCTTACTTCTAGTTTTGCTGGGTGAACATTTACATCTACTTTTTGTGGATTTATTTCTATATTTAATACTAAAAAGCCATATTTTCCAATTGTAATTAATCCTTTAAATGCTTGTTCTGCTGCACTTGTTAAAGTTTTATCTTTTATATATCTTTTATTAACAAAAAATAGTTGATTTGAACGGTTAGAACGTGCAATAACAGGCTTACCAATAACCCCTGTTATTTTCATCTCCTCGTAGTCATAATTTACATCTAAAATATTTTCAGCAATATCTTTGCCATAAATACTATATATTACTGATTTAGCGTCATTATTTCCTGGGGTTTGAATAACAGTTTTTCCAGAATTAATTAATTGAATAGCTATTTCTGGATGTACTAATGCAATTCTTGTAACTACATCTTCTATATAACCCGCTTCTGTAAAGTCTTTTTTTAAGAATTTATATCTAACTGGAGTATTAAAAAATAAATCTTCAATAGTAATAATTGTACCTTTAGGTGAACCTGCTTCTTCTTTGTTTATAATCCTTCCACCTTCTAGGTTTATTTTATAACCTATGCTACTATCTGCAGTTTTTGAAATCATTTCGATTTTGCTAATTGATGCAATACTTGCCAAAGCCTCACCTCTAAACCCCATAGAAGTAACTGTTTCTAGGTCTTCTGCTTTTCTAATTTTAGAAGTTGCATGCCTTTCAAATGCAATTTCCATATCATCTGGCTGTATTCCTTTTCCATTATCAGTAATTCTTATGTATGATATTCCACCATTTTTTATTTCTACTTTTATAATATTTGCACCCGCATCAATTGAATTTTCCATTAACTCTTTTACTACTGATGCTGGCCTTTCTATTACTTCACCTGCTGCTATTTTATTAATTGTACCGTCATCTAATAATACAATGTTTCCCATTTATTTTCCTCCAATTTTCTTACTCATTTTTCTTTGGCAAAATTATATCATTCTTTTTTTGTTTTTTGTATAGTTTTTTAGCATTTTTTTATTGAATTTGATTTTTATGACTGTAACACTTTTTTAAATTTAGAATACTATATACCATACGAAAGAACCAAAAATAAATTCATAGGAGGTATGAAAAATGGGATGTTGTGGTAATAACGGAGAACTTTTATGGTTCATCATCCTTTTCTTGTTACTTTTCTGCTGTGGTAACAATGGTTGTGGATGCAACAACTAATAGCTTTCATGCTAAAACATAATACATTAGAAAGGGGGTAAGATTATGCCAGAAAACAGAGGTGGATGCGGATGCGGTTTTGGATTTGGTGATGACTGCATTTGGATTATTGTTCTTATTATTTTAGTTTGTTGCTGTTGCGGAGGCAATGGTGGCAGAGGTGGCTGTTGCTAATTATAATTTTGCATAAACCCTATTTATAGTATGAATTTTATTTGTATTATAAGTCTATAAAAACCTAAACTTAAAAAAGTTTAGGTTTTTTGTAGGTTTATAAAATTTATCTATTCGTTTTTCTTAAGCCAGTAATCTTTAATTGTTCTGGTGCCTTTCTTCTATCTTCTTTTCTTCTTCCTCCTGTTTTATCTGTTTCGCTTATTCTTCTATCTTGTCTTCCTTTTCTTCTATTGTCAAACATATTGCCATCTTTATCTACTATCATATTATTTCTCCTTTGTTATTCCTATTTAAAATAATAATATATTATTTTATTTAAAAAATCAACCCCTTATATGGCTAAATTTGATTTTAATTGCAAAATATGCTATAATAATGGTTAATAGCGAAATGCTAAATTTTTAAAAAAAGGATTGGTGTTACATCATGGAAGAAATCAACGAAGGTCGGAAAGTAAGTTCGGAGCGGTTAACTGAACCACTAACTTTTACAGCATTTGAAGCAGCGGAGCCCACTAATGGCGAAATTCGCGTCAAATTTACTGCTGAAGGGCATATGGTTTGGGTTAACATCAATAAGGTGTCTAAAAAAGAGGTTCTTCAGGTTCTGCACGAAATTGCAGATGTATTTCATGTTGAAATAACCTTTGCATCGGTTAATACAGTACTTGAAAGAATGCTACAGTTAGATAAAGACCTTGAAAAACTTGAAAACGAACTGAATTTGCCTTATCCGTTTGCAGATGTAGAGGGTGTGGCAGAAAATAATTCCGACAATTCCGAATCCTAACAGCATTAAGTTGCTAAAAAGGAGGGTGTTCAAAATAGAACACTCTCCTTTTTTATTTCAATGTTTGTAAGACTTTTTGTTTTTGGTTGGGCTGAACTGATTACGTTTAGCAGTTCTAATATCTTAAGCTATATTGGTTGAGTTAGCTGTTTAAGTGGTATGAATTAAAATAAATTAAAAAACGTTAGAGTTTGATTTTGACCAGTGCTATTTATAAAATTGTATTAAAAATTACTACTGTTCTTTCAAAAATTTGTTTTGTTTACTTGCATTTTGGTTAAACTTGTAGTATATTGTTAAATGAAATGAGAATGAGCGGAGTGTGTTGCCCCTTTTACTCTTTGATGTTACAAACTACTCCACAGCTTTTATAGCTTGTGAGACTGATATA